>NZ_SUKD01000028.1:0-74554 GCF_013357275.1 Pseudomonas sp. BMW13
CTTCATCGCTGAAGTGGCGCGCATTCTACAACCCACAGAACGCGCGTCAAGCTTAAATTGCACTTTTATTACTCGGCCTTGAGCACAACCCGCGCAAAGGCTTTCTTGCCCGCCTGGCAGACATGGGCCGCACCTACCTTGAACAGGAAGGAACGATCGACCACCTCGCCATCGACCCGCACACCGCCGGAGCCCAGCAGATCACGCGCTACCGCAGCGTTCTTCACCAGGCCTGCCTTATTAAGGACGGACGAGATCGGCATATCTTCAGCCGAAACCAGTTCGACCTCGGGCAGGTCGTCCGGCAGCTCGCCATCCTTCATGCGGTTACCGGCCGAGCGATGCGCATTGGCAGCCGCCTCTTCACCATGGAAACGCGCAACCAGTTCCTCGGCCAGCTTGATCTTGATGTCACGCGGGTTGGCACCCTGCTCGACATCGCGTCTGAACTGCTCGATCTCCTCCATGGAGCGGAAGCTGAGCAGCTCGAAGTAGCGCCACATCAATGCATCCGGCATGGACACCAGCTTGTTGTACATCACGCCAGGCGCTTCCTGGATACCCACGTAGTTACCCAGGGACTTGGACATCTTCTTCACGCCATCGAGCCCTTCGAGCAGAGGCATGGTGACGATGCACTGCGACTCCTGACCGTAGGCACGCTGCAGCTCGCGCCCCATCAGCAGGTTGAACTTCTGGTCGGTACCGCCAAGTTCCACATCGGCCTTGAGCGCAACGGAGTCGTAGCCCTGCACCAGCGGGTAGAGGAACTCGTGAATGGCAATCGGCTGGTTGCTGCTGTAGCGCTTGTCGAAGTCATCGCGCTCGAGCATCCGCGCCACGGTGTACTGCGACGCCAGGCGAATGAAGTCGGCCGGTGTGAGCTGATCCATCCAGGTGGAGTTGAACGCCACCTCGGTCCTGGCCGGATCGAGGATCTTGAACACCTGCTGCTTGTAGGTCTCGGCGTTGTCCAGTACCTGCTCGCGGGTCAGCGGCGGACGGGTAGCGCTCTTGCCGCTGGGATCACCAATCATTCCGGTGAAGTCACCGATCAGGAAGATCACCTGATGCCCCAGCTCCTGGAACTGACGCAGCTTATTAATAAGCACGGTATGACCGAGGTGCAGATCCGGCGCGGTAGGATCGAACCCCGCCTTGATCCGCAGCGGCTGACCACGCTTGAGCTTTTCGACCAGCTCCGCCTCAACCAGAACCTCTTCCGCACCGCGCTTGATCAGCGCCAGCTGCTCTTCGACCGACTTCATGACAGAACCCGCAACCACTGGAAATTGAAAGGGAACCAACCATACAAGATCGCAAACTAATTACAAGTTTTGCCCATGGTTAGCCCGGCGGTCGCAGACAGGGCATCTCAAGGGTTGCCCCGAGCCGATTTTGGTTATATTTTATACAGTTAATGCACATTCCAAGAAAACGCCTCACGCCATGACGCAAAATATCCCTAAAGCCCCGCCCTACCCCAAGAGCCATATCCTGGCTGCGAGTGGTGTAGCTGCGCTGCTGAGCCTGGCTCTGCTGGTGTTTCCTTCGCGTGAAGTCGAAGCGCAGAAGACCTTTCTCGATCTGGACCTCGGCAGCGACGCCGAGCTGGTGCTGCAGGAAAAGGACGACCTCCGAGCGGGACAGCCAGCCTCTGGCGCTGCCTCGCCGTTCGCCAAGATCGGACCGAGCGCAGATAGCGCCGAAAACAGCGTCGGAGATGGCGCTGATGAAAAGAATCCAGCAACAGCCGACACCACTCCTTCCGATCCCAACCAGCACAGCGTCACCGTCAGCAACGGCGATACGCTGTCCACGGTCTTTGCCAAGGTCGGGCTGAACGCGAACGACCTGCACGAGGCGCTCAACAGCAGCAAGGAAGCCAAGCAGTTCAGCCGCCTCAAGGTCGGCCAGGTACTCGACTTCCAACTGGGTGACGACGGCAAGCTGAAAAGCCTGCAGAGCAAGCTCAGTGAACTGGAAACCATTCGCCTGAGCCGTGACGCCGATGGCTTCGATTTCCAGCGTGACCAGGTCAAGCCGGAAGTCGTGACGGCCTACAGCCATGGCGTGATCAACAGCTCGCTGTTCCTCTCGGCCAAGCGTGCCGGGCTGTCTCATGGCTTGACCATGGACCTGGCCAACGTCTTCGGTTACGACATCGACTTCGCCATGGATATTCGCGAAGGCGACGAGTTCGAGGTGATCTACGAGGAGAAGGTGGTCAACGGCAAGCGCGTCGGCACCGGCGACATCCTGTCCGCACGCTTCACCAACCGCGGCAAGACCTACACCGCCGTGCGCTACACCAACAAGCAGGGCGCGACCAGCTACTACAGCGCCAACGGCGAAAGCATGCGCAAGGCCTTCATCCGCACGCCGGTGGACTTTGCCCGCATCAGCTCGCGCTTCTCCACCGGACGCAAGCACCCGATCCTGAACAAGATTCGCGCGCACAAGGGTGTCGACTACGCAGCGCCACGCGGCACACCGATCAAGGCGGCCGGCGACGGCAAGATCGCCCTGGCCGGTCGTAATGGCGGTTATGGCAATACGGTGATCATCCAGCACGGACAGCGCTACCGGACGCTCTATGCGCACATGCAGGGCTTCGCCAAGGGCATTCGCAACGGCGTCAACGTCAAGCAAGGGCAGATCATCGGCTATATCGGCACCACCGGCCTGTCGACCGGCCCGCACCTGCACTACGAGTTCCAGGTCAATGGTGTGCACGTCGACCCGCTGAGCCAGAAGCTGCCAATGGCCGACCCGATTGCTGCGAGCGAGAAGCAACGCTTCATGCAACTGAGCAAGCCGCTGATGGCACGCATGGATCAGGAAAAGGCCACCATGCTGGCCAGCAACAAGCAGTAATCCATGTCTCTTTATATAGGTGTGATGTCCGGTACCAGCCTGGACGGCCTGGACATCGCACTGATCGAGCAAGACCACTCCCCTCGCCTCCTCGCGACCCTCTACCGGCCAATGCCCGAGACGCTGCGCAGCGATCTGCTGGCACTCTGCGCACCTGGCGAGAATGAGCTGGCTCGCGCCGCCATTGCCGAACAACGCTGGGTCGAGCTCGCCGCACAGGGCATCGACGAGCTGCTGAAACAGCAGAACCTGACCGCACAACAGATTCGCGCCATTGGCAGCCATGGCCAGACCGTGCGCCATGAACCTGCCCGTGGTTTCACCATCCAGATCGGCAACCCCGCGCTACTCGCCGAGCTGACCGGCATCTGCGTGGTCGCGGACTTCCGCCGCCGCGACGTTGCGGCGGGTGGCCAGGGCGCGCCCTTGGTGCCTGCCTTCCATCAGAGTCTGTTTGCTGATGGCGAGCATCAGGTGGCCGTGCTCAACGTCGGCGGTTTCAGCAATCTCAGCCTGCTGGATCAGAATGGAGAGGTACTGGGCTTCGACAGCGGCCCTGGAAATGTCCTGCTCGATGCCTGGATTCATCACTGCCAGGGGCTCAACTATGACCGCGACGGTGCCTGGGCTGCCACTGGCACCGTGCACCCCGGCCTGCTGAGCCGACTGCTGAGCGATCCGTTCTTCGCGACGGCCGGCCCCAAGAGTACCGGCCGCGAGCTGTTCAACCTCGACTGGCTGCTCGGCCACCTGCAGACCTTGCCTGCGATAGCGGGCGAGGATGTTCAGGCGACTCTGGTCGAACTCACTGCCCGCAGCATCACCAGTGCCTTGCGCACTGCGCAGGCCCGTACCGATGTCCTGCTGGTATGCGGCGGCGGCGCGCACAACACCTGCCTCATGCAGCGCCTGAGCGCGCTGACGCAAGGAGCCGACGTGCGGAGCACGGCTGCGCAGGGTATCGACCCGGACTGGGTCGAGGCCATGGCCTTCGCCTGGCTCGCCCACTGCGCCCTGGAGGGGATTCCGGGTAACCGGCCGAGCGTTACCGGAGCCGCAGGGCTGCGCATCCTCGGCGCGATCTATCCCGCCTGAACGAAAACGCCGCGCATCGAGCGCGGCGTTTTTCATCTGCCAAGGTGCTCAGATCGAGAAGGACGAACCACAGCCACAGGTCGTGGTGGCATTGGGGTTCTTGATCACGAAGCGCGAACCCTCGAGCCCTTCCTGGTAATCGACCTCGGAGCCGACCAGATACTGGAAGCTCATGGCATCGACCACCAGGCTGACACCCTCGCGCTCAACGATGGTGTCATCCTCGGCGACGTCTTCATCGAAGGTGAAACCGTACTGAAAGCCCGAGCAGCCACCGCCCGTGACAAACACGCGCAACTTCAGACGCGGATTGCCTTCTTCATCGACCAGGGTCTTCACCTTGCTGGCCGCACCCTGGGTGAAGTGCAAAGGGGCAGGGGTGAAGGTTTCGACGCTCATGCTGAACTCCCGGCGCCATGCGCCATACTGCGTTGGGCATGCATTATCCGCTTGCCCTACAAAATCGGTCAACTATTGCTCGGCATCTACCAAGGCTGGCAGCTCAAGCGGCTTGTCGCCGTCCTTGAGATGGTGAAGGCGACCTTCGATCTGCGCCCCCATGGCCATTTCCATCAGGGCATAGTGCAGATTGCCGCGCACACGCGAACGCGCACCCAGTTCGAGATGGCCGCTGGCGAACACGTCGCCGATCACTTCGCCGTCGATGACGATATGGGGCGCCCGCACCTCTCCTTCAACCAGCCCCCCCACACTGACGCGAACCAGCCCTTCGGTGGCCAGCAGGTTTCCGGTGACCTTGCCGTCCACCTGCACCGCGCCCTGAAAGCGCATGTCGCCCACCAGCTCGGCACCGGCAGCGATCAGGCTGGTCTTGCCGCTGAAACGCTGCAGGTCGGGTTTGGCCTTGTCTTTACTCCACATGGGGGGTCATAACTCCTGATTTGATCCATTCGAACGTACGGTTCAGCGGCTTGTCGCCTTCGACTTCCGCCTGAACCTTGACCTGAAGCGGCTCGAAGCCTTCAGGCAGCTGCAATTCACCGAAGCGGCCAGCCTCGGGAAAGGACTGGAAATGCTTGAAGGAAAATGGGATGGGGTTTTCACTCACGTCATCGGACAACGTCGACAGCGCCAGAGAGGCGGTTTTACCCCCCTGCCGACCTTCGACGGTGACACGCATTTTCCCCTGCAGCGCCTCGTCACTGGCGCCAACTCGGCTCATCAGCAATTTGTAGCGGAAACGCCGAGGTACGTCCGTGGCTTGCAGCTCAAACGTGCGAATGCGCAGGCCTTCGCGGCGACTGGCAGGCGCCAGCACGCCCTTGTAGAAGGCCAGGTCCTGCTGCTGCTTGAAGATCTGCTCCTCGAGCAGCTTGATGGTCAGACGGTTCTGTTCGATCGCCTGCTGACTCACCTTGTCGCTACTGCCCACCACCGCCAGGCGCTGGCGCAGCAGCTCCAGTTCCTGGTCCTGCTCGGCCAGGCGTGTCAGCAGCGCCTGCGTTTGCTCCGGGCTCTGCTGCGGCGCAGCCTGCGGCCAGTACCAGCCCAGGGCGAATGCCGCTGGCAGCGCGAGCACCAGCAGCAACAGCGACCAGCGACGTCGACGATCACGGCGCGGATCGCTGAGGCGAACTTCCCAACCCACTGTCACGGCAGCAGAGCCGCGTGCGACAGACCGAGGCGCTCGTCGAGGCCGAAGAGGATGTTCATGTTCTGCACTGCCTGGCCGGACGCCCCCTTGACCAGGTTGTCGATGACCGACAGCACCACCACGAGGTCACCGCCCTGAGGCCGATGCAGCGCAATCCGGCAGACATTGCCGCCGCGCACGCTGCGGGTTTCCGGGTGGCTGCCGGCCGGCATCACGTCGACGAACGGCTCGCCCGCATAGCGCTTCTCGAACAGTGCCTGCAGATCCACCGAGGTGTCGGCCACGCGCGCATACAGGGTGGCGTGAATGCCACGGATCATCGGTGTCAGGTGCGGGACGAAGGTCAGGCCGACGTCGCTGCCCGCGGCCAGGCGCAGCCCCTGGCGGATTTCCGGCAGGTGGCGATGGCCTTTGACCGAGTAGGCTTTCATGCTTTCGCCGGCCTCGCAGAACAGCGAGCCGACGCTGGCGCCACGCCCGGCGCCGCTGACGCCACTCTTGCAGTCGGCAATCAGACTGCCGGTGTCTGCCAGCCCGGCCTCCAGCAACGGGATCAGGCCAAGCTGGGTGGCCGTCGGGTAGCACCCCGGCACGGCGATCAGACGCGCCGCCTTGATCGCCTCGCGGTTGACCTCGGGCAAGCCATACACCGCCTCGCTCAGCAGCTCCGGCGCGCCATGCGGCTGGCCGTACCACTTGGCCCACTCCTCGGCATCCTGCAGACGGAAGTCGGCGGACAGGTCGATCACTCGCGTGCCGGCAGCCAGCAGCTCGCCGGCCAGGGCATGGGCCACACCGTGAGGCGTGGCGAAGAACACCACATCGCAGGCGCCCAGGGTGGCGACGTCCGGCACGCTGAATGCCAGGTCCGGGTAGTGGCCGCGCAGGTTGGGGTACATCTCGTCGACACGCAGGCCGGCTTCGGAACGGGAAGTGATGACGGTCACTTCAGCCTGCGGGTGTTGCGCCAGCAGACGCAGCAGTTCGACACCGGTGTAACCCGTGCCGCCGACGATACCGACCTTGATCATCACATGCCCCTTCACAAAAGCCATTGGAAAGTTGCCGATGATAAAGCCGCATCGGCCAAGCTCCAACCGCAGAGGTGACGTAAAGCGTTGCCTGCCTCTACTATCGGGGCAATTTTCAGCATGAGACGCGCAAATGCTCTATCTCTGGCTCAAGGCCCTGCACATCATCGCCGTGGTCTGCTGGTTCGCCGGCCTGTTCTATCTGCCGCGCCTGTTCGTCTATCACGCGATGAGCGACGACAGCGCCAGCCATGAACGTTTCTGCGTGATGGAGCGCAAGCTCTACCGCGGCATCATGCTGCCGTCGATGATCGCGACACTGGGCCTGGGCATCTGGCTGCTGAGCCTCAACCCTTCCTACTATTTCTCCCAGGGCTGGATGCACGTCAAGCTGACACTGGTGGTCGCCCTGGTCGTCTATCACCACCTGTGCGGCGCTCAGCTGAAGCGCTTCGCGCGGGGTGAGAACAGCCGCAGCCATGTGTTCTATCGCTGGTTCAACGAAGCGCCGGTGCTGGCTCTGCTGGGCATCGTCATTCTGGTCGTCGTCCGCCCCTTCTGAGGAAACCACCATGTCTCTGCCTACTCTGCTCGAGCAACGCCTGCGTCTGCCCCTGGTAGCCGCTCCGATGTTTCTGGTATCCAACCCGGCACTGGTCAGCGCCTGCTGCAACAGCGGCATCGTCGGCAGCTTTCCGGCGCTCAACCAGCGTGAAAGCAGCGGTTTCTCCGCCTGGCTCGACGAGATTAGCGCCAGCCTGCAGCCCGACGCCGCACCCTTCGCCGTCAACCTGATCGTGCACCAGAGCAACCCGCGACTGCAGGCCGACCTGGCCATCTGCGTCGAGCGCCGCGTGCCGATCGTCATCACCAGCCTGGGCGCGGTGAAGGAAGTGGTCGACGCCGTGCATGGCTATGGCGGCCTGGTATTCCATGACGTGACCACCCGCCGCCACGCCGAGAAGGCCGCAGAGGCCGGTGTCGACGGGCTGATCGCGGTGGCTGCGGGCGCTGGTGGCCATGCGGGCACCTGGAGCCCCTTCGCGCTGCTGGCCGAGATCCGTCAGTTCTTCGACAAGACCGTGCTGCTGTCCGGCTGCCTCAACCACGGCCACGAGATTCTCGCCGCCCAGTTGCTGGGGGCGGACCTGGCCTACATGGGCACACGCTTCATCGCCACCACGCAGAACGACGCCCCCGCCGCCTACCGGGATATGATCCTCGGCGCCCGCGCCGCCGACATCATCCACACACCCGCCGTCTCCGGCGTGCCGGCCAGCTTCATGCGCCAGAGCCTGGAACAGGCGGGTTACGACCTGAATCAGTTGCAAAACAAGGCCAGCATCAACTACGGCGAGAAACTCAAGCCGATGGATGACGAGGCCAAGGCGTGGAAAACCGTATGGTCGGCCGGCCAGGGGGTTGGCGCCATCGATGACCTGCCATCGGTACAGGAGCTGGTGGCACGACTCGACAGCGAGTACCGCGCGGCAGTGGCCCGCAGCCAGCAACTGGGGCAACACTGGCCACGATGAAACGCCGTCACCTGCTCGGCCTGGGAGCGCTGGGCCTGCTCGGCGGCTGGGCGCTGCGCCCGCATGACCGGGGGCAGGTGCATGACGCCTATTTCGCCGCGCTCAATCGGCAGCTGCAGCAGGATGGCGATGGCCTGCCCACCCTGTTGCTCGACCTCGACCGGCTGGACGCCAATGCCGACCTGCTCGCCGCGCGCCTGCCGGAACGCCTCGCGTTACGCCTGGTGACCAAGTCGCTGGCCAGCAGTGGCCTGCTGGAGTACCTGGGCAAACGCCTGCAGACCCAGCGTTTCATGGTCTTTCAGCAACCTCAGCTGAATCGTCTGGCCAGGAGTTTCCCCCAGGCTGACCTGCTGCTGGGCAAGCCGCTGCCCGTCGAGGCGGCCCTGAACTTCCACCGCCAGTTGCCACAGCACCTGACTTTCGACGCGGCGCGCCAGGTGACCTGGCTGATCGACAGCGAACAGCGCCTGGTGCAGTACGCCGAGCTGGCCAAGGCGCTGAACCAGCCGTTGCGCATCGCGCTGGAAATCGATGTAGGCCTGCAGCGTGGCGGCTTCGCCAGCCCGCAGGCACTGAACCAGGCTGTGCAGCAACTTGCCCGCTACCCGCTGCTGCAGTGCCGCGGCCTGATGGGCTATGACGCCCATGTTGCCCACCGCCCGCCCTGGGTGCGCCAGCAGCAAGCCTTCGCTGATAGCGATGCACGCTATCGCGCGTTCATCGACAGCGTACGCTCGCTCGACAAGCGGTGGCCGGCGCAGCCCCTGTTCAACGGCGGCGGCAGCCTGACCTACCCCCTCCACAGCCAGCAGGCCAGTGTGCTCAATGAAGTCGCCGTCGGCTCCGCCCTGCTCAAGCCTGCGGACTTCGATACCGCGCTGCTACAGGCGCACCAGCCCGCCCTGTGGATCGCCGCGCCGGTACTCAAGGCGGTTGACGGCGCCCTGCCCTACCTGCAGCCGCTGCAGCCGGCGATCAGCGCCTGGAACCCGAACCGGCAGAGCGCCTACTACCTGTACGGTGGCCGCTGGCCAGCGCAACCCGTCTCGCCACAGGGCCTCGACTACGACCCCCTGTATGGCCGCAGCGCCAACCAGGAACGCCTGATCGGCAGCGCAGGCACGCAACTGGGCAGTGGCGACTGGGTGTTCCTGCGCCCCGCCGTCAGCGAGGGCCTGCTGGCCGACTTCAGCGAAATACGTCTACTACGCCGCGGCCAGCTGGTGGGCCGCTGGAGCACAATAGGCAACGCCTGAACATTGCCCGTCGCTCGCAGCTCAGGCCGCTTGTATATTGGCCTCGCGTCGCTCTAGGCTTAGCCCACTTCTACCTTCCAGCAGACAAGGAAGCTCGCATGAACCAACCGCGCTACAAGATAGTGTTCGATGGCCAACTGATGCCGGAGACCACATTGGAAACGGTCAAGGACAATCTGGCCCGCCTGTTCAAGAGCGATGCGGCCCGCATCGACAGCCTGTTCAGCGGCACCCCGGTGGCACTCAAGCGCCACCTCGAGGAGCACGAGGCGAACCAGTACCTCAACGCCCTGCAGAAGGCCGGCGCCAATGTGCGCAAGGAACTGGACCAGAGCGCCAGCCTGAGCCTGGTGCCCACCGAGGAGGAATCCGAGGCGGAGCCGGTGGATAGCGCCCGCATGAACTGCCCCAAATGCGGGCATGAACAGGCCAAGGCCAGCGAATGCTCCGCCTGCGGCATCATCATCGAGAAGTACCTCGCTCGCCAGGCCCAGCTGGCCGAAGCCGCCCCGGCGCAGGTCGCGGACGCCACTGGCGCCTCCCCTTACGCACCGCCGCAGGCCAATGTCGCGGAGGCACTGCCCGAGTATTCCGAACTCAAGGTATTCAGCGTCAACGGCCGTATCGGCCGCGTGCGCTACCTCGGCTGGACCATGGCCATGCTGCTCTGCTCCCTGCCGCTGATGGCGCTGTTCGCAGGCGCATCGGCCGTTTCCAGCACCCTTGGCGGGCTGCTGCTGGGTATCGCGGTCATTGCCATGATCGTGATCAGCGTGTTCATCGGCGTGCAGCGCCTGCATGACATGGGCTGGTCGGGCTGGCTCTGGCTGCTCAACTTCGTTCCCGTCGTCGGCAGCGTGTTTGCCCTGCTCATGTTGATCATTCCGGGTACTCAGGGCGTCAACCGCTACGGTCCGCCGCCACCGCCCAACAGCACCGGGGTCAAGGTCCTGGCCTGGCTGTTCCTGCTGGTACCGATCGCGGGCATCGTCGCGGCCATCGCCCTGCCTGCCTACCAGGGCTACCTCGGCTAGTGCCGGCCGACAGACGGGATCGTTGACGCCCCATCATGCGCAGCTATGCATTGGTTACCGGCGCATCCAGCGGCATCGGCCTGGCCATGGCCGAAGCCCTGGCGCGTCGTGGGCGCAACCTGATCCTGGTGGCGCGCCGGCGTGAAGCCCTGGAAAACATCGCCTGCGAGCTGGCACAGCGCTTCGGCGTCGAGGTGCTGTTCCGGCTCTGCGACCTGAGCGAGCCCCTGCAGCTGTCCGGGCTGCTGATCGAACTGGAACAGGGCGAGTGGCACATCGACCTGCTGGTGAACAACGCCGGCCTGGGCTGTGCCGGCCCGTTCCTCGAACAGGACTGGGGCCGCGAGCAGGAGCAGCTGGAAGTCAACGTCCTGGCCTTGACCCGCCTGTGCCATGCCCTCGGTCAGCGCATGGCCGAACAGGGCGGCGGACAGATTCTCAACGTGGCATCGGTCGCGGCGTTCCAGCCGGGCCCATGGATGAGCAGCTACTACGCCAGCAAGGCCTATGTCCTGCACTTTTCCGAGGGTCTGCGCGAGGAGTTGCGCGCGCGTGGCGTCCGGGTTTCCGTCCTCTGCCCCGGGCCGACGCACAGTGCATTCTTCCGCTCGGCGCGGATGGACGTCAGCCGCCTCACCGGCAGCAGCCTGATGATGAGCGCCGAGGAAGTGGCGCTGCTCACCGTGCGCGCCCTGCAGAAGGACCGCGCCCTGATCATTCCCGGCTGGCGCAACCGCCTGCTGGCAATGAGCCCGCGCCTGGCGCCGCGCTGGCTGGTGCGCAAGATCAGCGCACGCCTGACCCGCCCCTTCACTGGCGCCTGAGCCGTTCGCGGCGCCCCGCCGTCAGCCCGCGTTGACCGTTCTGCCGTCCGCCCAGTCACGCAGCGCCGCCAGCCGCTCGGCCATCACCACCGACAGCGGCGCCGTGCCCTGCAGCACACGCACCACCAGCGCCTGGTCGACCGACTGCTGTTGTGCCTGACCGGCGTACAGCGCACTGACCACCGCCTGCTCGATCTCCGCACCGGAGTAGCCCTCGCTGGCCGCCGCCAGTTGTGCCAGGTCGAAGCCGGCAGGATCCAGCTCGCGGCGCTGCAGGTGGATGCGGAAGATCTCGGCGCGGACCTCGGCGCTCGGCAGGTCGACGAAGAACAGCTCGTCGAAACGCCCCTTGCGCACCAGCTCGGGCGGCAGGCGGTCGATGGCGTTGGCCGTGGCCACGACGAATACCGGTGCCTTGCGCTCGGACATCCAGGTCAGCAGGGTGCCGAGCACCCGCTGGCTGACCCCGCCGTCATGGTCACCACTGGCCAGGCCCTTCTCCACCTCGTCCATCCACAGCACGCAAGGGGCCATCTGTTCAGCCAGGCGCAGCGCCTCACGCAGGTTGCGCTCGGTTTCGCCGAAGAACTTGTTGTACAGGCAGGCGAAGTCCAGGCGCAGCAACGGCAGCCCCCAGAGGCCGGCCACCGCCTTGGCCGCGAGGCTCTTGCCGCCGCCCTGCACACCGACCAGCATCACCCCCTTGGGCGCGTCGAGCTGCTTGCCCTCGAGGAAACCGGCCTGCCGCTCCGCCAGCCAGCGCTTGAGGTTGACCAGGCCGCCGACTTCCGCGAAGCGTGCGGTGTCGTACTCGAAGCTGAGCACGCCTTCCAGATCGAGCAGCTGGAACTTGGTCTTGTTCAGCTCGGGGATATCTTCCTGGGTGATCGCCCCGTCGTCGCAGATCACGTTGCGCGCCAGCGCACGCGCCTCGGCATGGCTGAGGCCGCGCAGATTCTTGACCACCTGCTGCAGCGTGCGATTGTCGGTGCGTACCCGCGCCCCGCGGTTCCCTTCGCTCCAGCGCGTCGCCTCGTCACGCACGATGCCGAGCAGTTCGTCCTCGGAGGGCAGCGCCAGGCTGAAGCGCGCGGCATAACGCTGTACCTCGGCCGGCAGCTTGAGCGCGTGCGACACCAGTACCAGCGTCGGCTTGTGCGCCCCCTCGCTCATGGCGATCTCCTTGAGCAGGCGCACCAGGCGAGGGTTGTCATCGAGGAACGGGTGCAGATCACACATCACGTACAGGTTGGGCTGCGGATCGACCTTGATCAGGCGCAACGCGGCATCCGGCTCCAGGGTGGGCGACTCGTCCACCGCCGCGCCACCGAAGCCGAGACGCTGCAGGCCTTCGGTCACCGACCAGGTGTGCAAGCCCAGGCCGCGCTTGATCGCCAGCCCAGTCAGGGTTTCCAGAACGCGCAGCTCGTCCCAGGACTCGATGACGATCAGCTTGACCTTCGAGTCCAGCACCAGCCCCAGATCGTGAATATCGTTCTTCAACACCTGCTCCTTGTGAGGTTGGGTCTACCCGGCGAGCAAGGTTAACATCCGCGATTTGGCAGAATCGGGAGCTCGCCGCATGGACCGTCTAAACACGCAGATCGTCGCCGCAGGCAACCTGCCATGCAAGTGCTGATCGCACGCGCTGTGACACGGCAGCTGTCGCTCGGCCTCGCCGGCCTGGCGCTACTGGCCCTGCCGGCGGTCGCCAGCGAGTCGATCAGCGACGCGCTCGCCAGCGGCGGCACCGGGCCCGAACTGGTGGTCATCCCCGCCGGGCAGTTCCAGTTGGGCGATGGCAGCGGCCGGGGCAACGACAACGAGCGCCCGCCACGCACGGTGACCTTCGCCGCGCCCTTCGCCATCGGCCGCTACGAGGTCACTTTCGCCGACTGGCAGCGCTATGCCGAAGCCGCCAACCTGCCCATGCCCGACAACGAGGGCTGGGGCCTCTCCGCCCGGCGCCCGGTGATCCACGTGTCCTGGCGCGACGCGCATGCCTATACGCAATGGCTGTCGCGCCAGAGCGGCGCCCGCTACCGCCTGCCGACCGAGGCGGAATGGGAATATGCCGCTCGCGGCGGCAGCCCGAGCTATTACTGGTGGGGCGACGAACTGGACAGCAGCGAGCAGGCGCCGCGTGCCCACTGCCGCGGCTGCGCGACATCACGCCTGTTGCGCAACAAGACCGCCGCCGTGGGCCAGTTCCCCGCCAACGGCTTCGGCCTGAGCGACACGGCGGGCAATGTCTGGGAATGGACCGCATCGCGCTTCACCCAGCGCTTCGACGGCAGCGAAACGCAGAGTGCCAGCCTGCTCGACGACAGCCCGCGTGTGGTGCGCGGCGGTGCCTGGAACAGCGGCCCGAGCTACCTGCGCAGCAGCATGCGCGACCTCAAGCAGCCGCACCACCGCGACTATGCCCTGGGCTTTCGCGTCCTGCGCGAGTTGCCCTGACCCCGGACGCCCCGGCCACTTTTTTGCAGTAGACTAGGCGCGTTGTTCCTTCTGGAGGTGCCCCATGGCCAGCGAACGCCAGTATTCCCCCGTCGATCGCCTGCTGCTGCAGGCCGATGCCGCCCTGCGCACCCTGCTGCCCTTCAGCGGCGCATCGGCTCGCCCCTCACCCGCCGTGGTGCAGAACGAGGCGGAGCTGAGCAGCGAGGAGTCGCGCCACGTCGCCGGCCTGATGCGCATCAACCACACCGGCGAAGTCTGCGCCCAGGCGCTGTATCAGGGACAGTCGCTGACGGCCAAGCTGCCGGAGGTGCGCAGCGCCATGGAGCATGCGGCCGATGAGGAAATCGACCACCTGGCCTGGTGCGAGCAGCGTATCCGCGAGCTGGGTAGCCACCCGAGCGTGCTCAACCCGCTGTTCTACGGGCTGTCCTTCGGCGTGGGCGCCGTTGCCGGCCTGGTCAGCGACCGGGTCAGCCTGGGCTTCGTCGCCGCCACCGAGGATCAGGTCTGCAAGCACCTGGACGAACACCTGGAGCAGATTCCCGAACATGACGCCAAGTCGCGCGCCATTCTCGAGCAGATGCGCATCGACGAGCAGCAGCACGCCAACAGCGCGCTCGCAGCCGGCGGTGTACGCTTCCCGGCGCCGGTCAAGTTCGGCATGACCCTGCTATCGAAGGTCATGACCAAGAGCACCTACCGCATCTGAATGAACGAGGGCGCCCATGGGCGCCCTCGTCGTATCACGCGAAACCCGCTCAGCCCAGCTCGACGATCTCGTAGTCGTGGCTGATGTCGACACCGGCACGGCCCAGCATGATCGAAGCCGAGCAGTATTTCTCCGCCGACAGCTCCACGGCACGCTTGACCTGAGCCTCTTTCAAGCCACGCCCCTTGACCACGAAGTGCAGGTGAATCCTGGTGAAGACCTTGGGCTCCTCGCCGGCACGCTCGGCATCGAGGAACACCTCGCAGCTCTCCACCGGCTGGCGCCCCTTGCGCAGGATGCTGACGACATCGAAGTTGCTGCAGCCACCCAGGCCGATCAGCAGCATCTCCATCGGACGGATGCCCAGGTTGCGACCTCCGGCCTCGGGCGGGCCGTCCATGACCACGGCATGGCCACTACCGGATTCCCCGAGAAACAGGGCTTCACCGGCCCACTGCACGCGCGCTTTCATCTATCCAGGCTCCGTTGCTTTG
This sequence comes from Pseudomonas sp. BMW13, assembly GCF_013357275.1. Taxonomy (NCBI): domain Bacteria; kingdom Pseudomonadati; phylum Pseudomonadota; class Gammaproteobacteria; order Pseudomonadales; family Pseudomonadaceae; genus Pseudomonas; species Pseudomonas sp. BMW13. Next base: position 14,937 of record NZ_SUKD01000028.1, read on the forward strand.
CAAAGGCACGCAGGTTAGCACAGCCCCGCGGCATCCTGATGCAGGCGCCAAGCGTCAAAGTTCCACTAGGCTGTGTTAGGCAGGTCACAAAAAACACCCTTCATTTTGTGCGTCTGTTAAGCTGGCGCCGGAATGCTGGCACACTTGGCCGGATAACTAATAAGAAATTGCCTGTTGGATAAAGGCCTACTTTTCTATATTCGGGACTCGGGCATGGTCGCTATAACCCTTACACCAAAAATCAAACATCTCGACAAGTTGCTTGCGCACTGTCATCGCCGTCGCTACACCGCGAAAAGCACCATCATCTACGCTGGTGATCGCTGCGAAACCCTGTTCTTCATCGTCAAAGGCTCGGTCACCATCCTCATCGAGGACGACGACGGCCGCGAGATGATCATCGCCTACCTCAATGCCGGCGACTTCTTCGGTGAAATGGGCCTGTTCGAGAAAGAAGGCACGGAGAAGGAGCGCAGTGCCTGGGTACGCGCCAAGACCGAATGCGAGGTCGCGGAAATCAGCTACACCAAGTTCCGCGAACTGACCCAGCAAGACCCGGACATTCTCTTCGCCCTTGGCAGCCAGATGGCCGAGCGCCTGCGCAACACCACGCGCAAGGTTGGCGACCTGGCCTTCCTCGACGTGACCGGCCGTGTCGCGCGCACCCTGCTCGACCTGTGCAAGCAGCCGGACGCCATGACCCACCCGGACGGCATGCAGATCAAGATCACCCGCCAGGAAATCGGCCGCATCGTCGGCTGCTCCCGCGAGATGGTCGGTCGCGTGCTCAAGTCCCTGGAAGAACAGGGGCTGGTGCACGTCAAGGGCAAGACCATGGTGGTGTTCGGCACTCGCTGAGGCGCCACGCAATGAAAAAAGCCGGCTCTGAGCCGGCTTTTTTCATGCGTCCTAGTCGGGATCCTTGCCGATCACCGTGGCCCGTCCGCGCTCGGGAAAGAACAGGCGCTGCAGCTCCACGCCCGGCTCCTGCGCGCGCATGAAGGCTTCGCCGACCAGGAAGGCGTACACCTCGCTGATCTCCATCAGCTCGACATCGGCCCGGTTGAGGATGCCGCTCTCGGTCACCACCAGGCGATCCCGGGGGATGCGCGGCAGCAGGTCGAGCGTGGTTTCCAGGCTGACCTCGAAGGTGTGCAGGTTGCGGTTGTTGATACCGACCAGGGGCGTATCGAGGGTGCTCAGGGCGCGCTCGAGTTCGTCGCCGTCATGCACTTCCACCAGCACATCGAGACCGACGTCCTTGGCCACCGAGGCCAGTTCGGCCATGCGCACGTCATCCAGGCAGGAAACGATCAGCAGTACGCAGTCGGCGCCCAGGGCGCGGGCTTCGACGATCTGGTAGGGGTCGACCATGAAGTCCTTGCGGATCACCGGCAGCGTGCAGGCCGCACGGGCCTGCTGCAGGTACTGGTCGGCCCCCTGGAAGAAATCGATATCGGTCAGCACCGACAGGCAGGTGGCGCCGCCGGCCTCGTAGCTGCGGGCGATGTCGGCCGGGATGAAGTCCTCGCGCAGGATGCCCTTGCTCGGCGATGCCTTCTTCACCTCGGCGATCACTGCCGGCTGCTTGCGCGCAGCCTGCTCCAGCAGTGCACGGGCGAAACCGCGCGGTGCGTCGGCGCTGCGGGCCGCAACCTCGAGCTCGGCGAGGCTGACCTGCGCGCGGCGCGCCGCCACTTCCTCGAACTTACGGGCAACGATCTTCTCCAGTACGGTTGGTACGCTCACCCTTCGTTCTCCTGTCTGAATACCGCGGTAAAGGACACCAGCTCCTCCAGCTTCTCGCGCGCCAGCCCGGTGTGCAGGGCGTCATGCGCGAGCTGCATGCCTTCGTTCAGGGTACTGGCATGGTCGGCGGCGTACAGCGCCGCGCCGGCATTGAGGACGATCATGTCGGCCGCCTTCTGTCCATTCTCGGTCTTGCGTCGGCCCAGCGCGTCGCGAATCAGCTCCAGCGACTGCTCGGCGTTGTCGACGATCAGACCGATCAGGCTCTGGCTCTTGATGCCGAAATCCTCCGGCTGGATGCGGTACTCGCTGACAGCCCCATCCTTCAACTCGGCGACGAAGGTCGGTGCGGCCAGGCTGATCTCGTCCAGGCCGTCCTGCGCATGTACCACCAGTACGTGCTGGCTGCCCAGACGTTGCAGCACTTCGGCCATCGGCCGGCACAGCGCCTGGCTGAACACGCCGATCACCTGATGCCGGGCGCCCGCCGGGTTGGTCATCGGGCCGAGCATGTTGAAGATGGTCCGCAGCCCCAGCTCGCGACGGGGGCCGATGGCATGCTTCATCGCCCCGTGATGGGCAGGGGCGAACATGAAGCCGACCCCGACGCTTTCCACGCAACGCGCCACCTGTTCGGGCTTGAGTCCCAGGTAGACCCCGGCGGCCTCGAGCAGATCGGCACTGCCGCTCTTGCCGGACACCGCGCGGTTGCCATGCTTGGCCACCTTGCCACCGGCAGCCGCGACGACGAATGCCGCGGCGGTGGAGACGTTGAACACGTTCATGCCGTCGCCGCCGGTGCCGCAGGTATCGACCATGCGCTCGGCGTCGATCACCACCGGGGAGGCCAGCTCACGCATCACACTGGCGGCGCCGACGATCTCGTCGATGGTCTCGCTCTTCATGCGCATGCCCATGAGGAAGGCGCCGATCTGGGCGTCGGTGCACTGGCCGGTCATGATCTCACGCATCACCGCCTGCATTTCCTCGGTGGTCAGATCGAGCTGGGCGACGATCCGGTTGAGGGCTTCCTTGATATTCATGCGCGCACGCCTCCGGTCTGCTTGAGGAAGTTGGCGAACAGTTCGTGGCCCTGCTCGGTCAGGATGGACTCGGGGTGGAACTGTACGCCTTCGATGTTCAGGGTCTTGTGGCGCAGGCCCATGATCTCGTCGACCGAGCCGTCGTCGTGCTGGGTCCAGGCGGTGATTTCCAGGCAGTCAGGCAAGGTCTCGCGCTTGACCACCAGGGAATGATAGCGGGTCACGGTGAGCGGCTTGTTGAGGCCGGCGAACACCCCCTTGTCCTCGTGGAACACCGGGCTGGTCTTGCCGTGCATCACCTGGCGCGCACGCACCACGTCGCCGCCATAGGCCTGGCCGATGCTCTGGTGACCCAGGCACACGCCCAGGATCGGCAGCTTGCCGGCGAAATGCAGGATGGCCTCGATGGACACCCCCGCTTCGCTGGGCGTGCACGGCCCCGGCGAGACCACGATGCGCTCGGGCTTGAGCGCCTCGATCTCGGCCACGCTGAGTTCGTCGTTGCGAACCACATGCACATCGGCGCCCAGTTCACCCAGGTACTGCACGACGTTGTAGGTAAAGGAGTCGTAGTTGTCGATCATCAAAAGCATGGTGCGGCGCCTCTTATTCCTGAGCCTGGGGAGCGGTCTGTTCAGCCAGCGCAACGGCGCGGAACATCGCGCGGCGCTTGTTCAGGGTTTCTTCCCACTCCAGGGCAGGCACCGAGTCGGCGACGATACCGGCGCCAGCCTGTACATGCAGCTCGCCATCCTTGATCACCGCAGTGCGGATGGCGATGGCAGTGTCCATGTTGCCGTTCCAGGCGTAGTAACCGACCGCACCGCCGTAGACGCCGCGCTTGACCGGCTCCAGCTCGTCGATGATTTCCATGGCGCGGATCTTCGGCGCCCCGGACAGGGTGCCCGCCGGCAGGATCGCGCGCAGCGCATCCATCGCCGACAGCTCGGGCTTGAGCTGGCCGGTGACGTTGGAGACGATGTGCATGACGTTGGAATAACGTTCGATGACCATCTTCTCGGTGAGCTTGACCGAGCCGATCTGCGACACGCGGCCGGTATCGTTGCGACCCAGGTCGATCAGCATCAGGTGCTCGGCGACCTCCTTGGCATCGCCGAGCAGGTCCTGCTCCAGCGCCAGGTCGGCCTCTTCGGTGGCACCACGCGGCCGGGTACCGGCGATCGGGCGCACGGTGACCAGGCCATCCTCGACCCGCACCAGCACTTCCGGCGAGCTGCCGACCACGTGGAAGTCGCCGAAGTTGAAGAAGTACATGTACGGCGTCGGGTTGATGCAACGCAGCGCGCGATACAGATCGATGGGCGCGGCCTGGAAGCCGATGGTCATGCGCTGGGAGATCACCACCTGCATGCAGTCGCCGGCCAGGATGTATTCCTTGATCGCACTGACCGCCGATTCGTAGTCACCCTTGCTGTAGCTGGAGCGGAACGCCGGCTCCTCGCCCAGTGGCGCAGCGAGGTCCACGCCGAGGCGCGGGGTGATCGGCTGACGCAGCTTGTGCAGGATCTCGCGCAGGCGCGCATGGCCCTGTTCGAAGGCATCCGCCTCATCGGGGTCGGCCAGGACGATGGCGTGCATCTTGCCCGCCAGGTTGTCGAACACCACCACGGCGTCGGACACCATCAGCAGGATATCCGGCGTACCCAGCGGGTCCGGATTCGGGCAGCTGGCCAGCTTCTGCTCGACATAGCGCACGCTGTCGTAGCCGAAGTAGCCCACCAGACCACCGTTGAAACGCGGCAGGCCGGCGATGGTCGGCACCTTGTAGCGCGCCTTGAACTGCTCGACGAACGCCAACGGGTCGGCACTCTGCTGACGCTCGACCTCGACGCCATCGGTGCTCACCACGACGTCATGGCCGTGTACGCGCAACACGGTGCGCGCCGGCAGGCCGATGATCGAATAACGCCCCCACTTCTCGCCGCCCTGCACCGATTCGAGCAGGTAGGAGTTCGGCGCGTCGGCCAGCTTCAGGTAGATGGACAGGGGCGTGTCGAAATCCACCAGGGTTTCGCAGGCCAGGGGAATGCGGTTGTAGCCTTCGCCGGCTAAACGCAGGAATTCTTCATGGGTCATGATCAGCCTCATGGCTCGGGGAAAACGGTCGGGTGCAAACGGGCCGCGCGCAGCGGCAGGAAAAAATCAGGCGCGCCAGCGCCAGCGGGCCAGAGCCTTGATGACTTTCATCCAGAGTTTGCAGCTAACCACCACGGTGCGATCTCGACAGGCGGGGGAATAAGGAGAGCGGCCAAGGTAGCAGCTACACACTACAGGCTGCAAGCCGGGCAAGGCGATAGCGTTGCAGGAGCGGATACCTCCACGGAATCAGCGATGAATCCGCGCCTGCGCAAGCCGGACAGCCGCCTCACCCGCCACGGCCCAACCGCCCACCGGCAAGCTCACCGCAGAGGATCGATGCGGCGCCCCTACAGCAGTTCGGCGAGGCTATCCACGACCAGGCTCGGCTGCTCCTCGTCGATGGGGCGCCCGTGGTTGTAGCCGTAGCTCACCGCCACGCACGGTACGCTGGCAGCACGCGCGGCCAGCACGTCGCTGCGCGAATCCCCGACGAACAACGACTGCCCGGCGTCGACACCCGCCAGGTGCATCACCTGCAGCAGCGCGGCCGGGTCGGGCTTCTGCTGCGGCAGGGTGTCGCCGCCGATGATCCAGCGGAAGTACCCCCCCAGACCGACCTGCTCCAGCAGCGGTGCAACGAAGCGCTCCGGCTTGTTGGTCACCACCGCCAGTTCCACGGCAGCCGTGCTCAGGGCCTCGAGCAGCTCGTGCACGCCGGGATAGAGCGCCGTCAGCGCATGGCAATCGGCGTAGATCTCGAGAAAGCGCGCCAGCGCCTCTTCCGTCGCAGCCTCGGTCACCGCCGCATGCTCCAGGCCATCGGCCAGGGCGCGTCGCACCAGCACCCGGGCACCGTTGCCGACCCAGTCACGAACCTTCTCGATACCCGCCGGAGCACGCCCCTGCTCGACCAGCATGCGGTCGACGGCAGCAGCCAGGTCCGGCACCGAGTCGATCAAGGTGCCGTCCAGGTCGAACATCACCAGCCGCGGCAGCTCGCCGCCGCACAGCTCGCGCAGCGGTTTCATCCACGCACCTGGGCCAGTTCGGCACGCATGGCGTCGATCACGGCCTTGTAGTCCGGCTGGTTGAAGATCGCCGAGCCGGCGACGAAGGTATCAGCGCCCGCCTCGGCGATTTCGCGAATGTTCTGCACGTTGACGCCGCCATCGATCTCCAGGCGGATCTCACGACCGCTGGCGTCGATCAGCGCGCGCGCCTCGCGCAGCTTGTCGAGGGTGCCGGGGATGAACTTCTGCCCGCCGAAGCCCGGGTTGACGCTCATCAGCAGGATCATGTCGACCTTGTCCATCACGTACTTGAGCACGTCCAGCGGCGTGGCCGGGTTGAACACCAGGCCTGCCTTGGCGCCACCGGCCTTGATCAGCTGTAGCGAGCGGTCGATGTGCTCGCTGGCTTCCGGGTGGAAGGTGATGTACGAGGCGCCGGCCTCGATGAAGTCACCGATGATGCGATCCACCGGCTTGACCATCAGGTGGGCGTCGATCGGCGCAGTGATGCCGTACTTGCGCAGCGCCGAGCAGACCATCGGGCCGATGGTCAGGTTGGGTACGTAGTGATTGTCCATGACATCGAAGTGGACGATGTCCGCCCCGGCGGCGAGCACGTTATCCACTTCCTCGCCCAGGCGGGCGAAGTCGGCGGACAGGATCGACGGGGCGATGGCGAAGGGTTGCATGGCGCACCTCTGAGTGCTTGATCACGGTGGCGGGCATTGTAGCGGCTCGAGCCTCATCTGGCAGCGCCGCCCGAGAACGGCGCTGCCAGATAGTCACAAGCACTGCACGCCGGGAGGCGCTTCAGCGGCGAGCGCTGGACGTTCGGGCCGGTAGCCGCCGCGGCCGAAGCCCCTCCCAGCTGCGCGCCCCGGCTCAGATACCGCCGAGGCAGAGGTATTTGATTTCCAGGTACTCATCCAGCCCGTACCTGGAGCCTTCGCGGCCCAGCCCGGAGGCCTTCATGCCACCGAACGGCGCCACCTCGTTGGAGATCAGTCCGGTGTTGATGCCGACCATGCCGTACTCCAGCGTCTCGCCCACACGGAAAGCGCGGCCCAGATCGCGGGTATAGAAGTAACCGGCCAGGCCGAACTCGGTGTCGTTGGCCTGGCGCACCACCTCGGCTTCGTCGCTGAAGCGGAACAGCGGCGCCAGCGGACCGAAGGTTTCCTCGCGGGCCACGCGCATCTGCGGCGTCACGTCGACCAGCACGGTCGGCTCGAAGAAGTTGCCACCCAGCGCCTTGCCGCCCTGCACCACCCTGGCGCCCTTCTCCAGCGCATCCGCCAGGTGGCTCTGCACCTTGGCCACGGCGTTGCCATCGATCAGCGGCCCGGTGGTCACCCCCGCCTCGACGCCCTGTCCGACCTTGAGCCTGGCCACCGCTGCCGCCAGCTTCTCGGCGAAGACGTCGTACACGGCGTCCTGCACGTAGATGCGGTTGGCACAGACGCAGGTCTGCCCGGCATTGCGGTACTTGGCGACCATGGCCCCCTCGACCGCCGCATCCAGGTCGGCATCGTCGAAGACGATGAACGGCGCGTTGCCCCCCAGCTCCAGCGACAGCTTCTTCAACGTCGGCGCGCATTGCTCCATCAGCTTGATGCCGACGCCGGTCGAGCCGGTGAACGACAGCTTGCGCACGACCGGGTTGGCGCACAGCTCGCCACCGACCTCACGGGAGCGCTCGGCATCGGCCGGCAGCACGCTGAACAGGCCCGCCGGGATACCCGCGCGCTCGGCCAGCACCGCCAGGGCCAGGGCACTGAAAGGAGTCTGCGGCGCCGGCTTGAGCACCATGGCGCAACCGGCGGCCAGTGCCGGCCCGGCCTTGCGGGTGATCATCGCCGCCGGGAAGTTCCAGGGGGTGATCGCCGCCGCCACGCCGACCGGCTCCTTGGTCACGATCAGGCGCTTGTCCGGCTGGTGGCCGGGGATGGTGTCGCCATAGACACGCTTGGCCTCCTCGGCGAACCATTCGATGAAGGACGCGGCATACAGCACCTCGCCCCGCGCCTCGCTCAGCGGCTTGCCCTGCTCGGCGGTCATGATCTGCGCCAGGTCTTCCTGGTTGGCCAGCATCAGCTCGTACCAGGCGCGCAAACGCGCCGCGCGCTCCTTGGCGGTCAGTGCGCGCCAGGCCAGCTGCGCGACCTGCGCCGCGTCGATGGCGCGACGGGTCTCGCCCGCGCCCATGTTGGGCACACGGCCCAGCGACGCGCCGCTGGCGGGATTGAAGATTTCCTTGGTCGCGCCCTCGTCGGCATCGCACCACTGGCCATTGACGTAGGCCTGGTGACGCAGCAAATCAGCATCGATCAGTTTCATGCATGGCTCCTGCAGCCGGAGGCGCACGCCTCCGGCAGGTCGGTTAGGAAGGAATCACTCGGCCGGTGGCAGATCCTTGGTGAAGGTCTGGTCGTTCTCGCCACGGAACATCCGCGCGCCGTAGATCAGCGCGCAGAGGCCGACGCCGATGGCGAAGGCCCAGCCGGCGCCCTTGATCGCCAGCACCGCACCGATCACCCCGGCGATCCCCAGGTCACGCTGGCTGCGGGCCTCCATGATGCCCAGGCGTACGCTGACGTAGCCCTGGATCAGCAGGGTCAGCGCCAGCGCCACACCGAGAATCGGCTGCAACAGGGTCACCACCGGCAGCAGCAGCAAGCCGGTGTTGGTGCCCCAGCGGAACCAGCCGACGCCACCGTAGATGGATTTCATCGCCTTGGCGCCGCCCTTGAAGCGCTCGGTGATCACCACCTGCATCGCCGACCACTGCGGGCCGCACATGGCCACGTCCGGGCCGAGGATGCTCATGAAGGCGTTGCGCCCGCCGAAGATCAGGTGCGAGCGGTCGGGGTCGAAATCGACCTTCTCGTCACGGCGCACATGGTCGGCCTCGGAGAGGATCGCCCTGGCCCCCAGCACGTCGCCGAACACCACCAGGTAGGCGGCCAGCACGGTGGGGATGGCAGTGACGAACATCATCAGCGGCGGCATGCCGAGGCCGAACACAGTGTACTCGCGCCACAGCGTGGCGAAGTCCGGCTGGCTGATGCCCCACTCGATCTTCGGCCACGGTGCCTCGCCGAAGATCGGCGCCACGAACACCGCCAGCAGGATGATCGGGAAGATGCCCAGCTTGGCGAAGTTCCACCAGAAGCGGCTGCGCTTCTTCAGCTCCTGGAAGTGCATGGAAAACACCAGGTAGAAGGCGATGCCCACCGCGATGGAGATGGTCCAGGGGAAGCTGTCGAAGCGGCCGCCTTCCTTGAACACCGTGACCACCGCACTCAGGCCGGCGCCCATGATGATGCCGGCCTTGAGCGCCGAGGGCACCAGCGACACCACCTTGCGCGCCATGCCCGTCATCCCCAGGCCGATGGAGAACACCCCCAGCATCAACTGGAAGGCGATCAACGCGTGAACCCGCTCCGGCCCCTCCGGGAACTGGCTGCAATAGGCCATCAGCAGGGGAATCGCCGGGGTGATCCAGCCTGGCACCACCGGATCACCGAGCAGGTGGTGCACGAGATAGAGCAAGCCATTGAGCATGACCACCGCCAGTGCGACCTCGAACGGCATGCCGAGGAATTCGGTCATCAGCGGGATCGCCGCCAGGTCCACCGCACACATGAGCAGGCCCTGCATGTAGTCGGAGGCTTCGAAGCGGTAATGAATGAACGGCAGACGCACCTTGAATGGCCCCAGCGGCCAGTAAGGAGCTTCCGCGCCCAGTTCGGATTGATGCAGTTCGGACATGTGAGTCACCCAGCCTTATTAGAGTTGTAGTCAGCCGGCCCCAGCAGGCTGGGGCCTTTCAGCGGTTGTCGCGCAGCGCTCAGTAGGCGGCGCGGTAGATCTGCTCGATGTCGCCGGCAGTCAGGCGACGCGGGTTGTTGCGCATCAGGCGGTCGATCCGGCTGGCCTCTTCGGCCATGGCCGGGATGGCGTCTTCGGGCACACCGAAGCTGCGCATGCCCTTGGGAATGTCGACGCTGGCGCACAGCTCGGCCACGGCCTCGACCGCCAGATCGGCGGCCGCCTTGTCGCTCAGGCCGTGGGTCTGCACGCCCAGGGCGGTGGCGATTTCCGCCATGCGTTCGACGCAGGCCAGCTTGTTCCAGGCCATCACGTAAGGCAGCAGCAAGGCATTGCTGACCCCGTGGGCGATGTTGAAACGCCCACCCAGCGGATAGGCCAGGGCGTGCACCGCACCGACCCCCGCATTGCCGAAGGCCATGCCGGCCATCAGGCTGGCGGTGGCCATGCCCTCGCGCGCGGCCAGGTCGGCGGGGTTGGCGTAGGCCTTGGGCAGAGCCCTGGCGATCAGCTTGATGGCGCCAATGGCCAGCGCGTCGGTGATCGGCGAGGCATTGACCGACAGGTACGACTCCACCGCATGCACCAGTGCGTCGACACCGCTGGCCGCAGTGACGCCGCGCGGACAGGTCAGGGTCATCACCGGGCTGACCAGCGCCACGTCGGGCAGCAGGTAGTCGCTGACGATGCCCTTCTTCAGCTGCGCCTGCTTGTCGGACAGGATCGACACATTGGTCACTTCCGAGCCGGTGCCGGCGGTGGTCGGGATGGCGATCAGCGGCGGGCCCTTGCGCTTGACCTGGTCGACGCCGAACAGCTCTTCCAGCGCGCCGTCATGGCCCACATAGCCGGCCACGGCCTTGGCGATATCGATGGCGCTGCCACCGCCCACGCCGATCAGGCCGTCGTGGCCACCCTCGCGATAGGCCTTGGCACAGGCCTCGACGATGGCGATCTCCGGCTCCGGCTCGACACCGTCGAAGATGCCGTAGGCCATTTCTCCCAGTTGCCCGAGGACGTGCTCGACCGTACCGGACTTGATCAGGATGGTGTCGGTGACGATCAGCGGGTTGCTGATCTTCAGGCGGGGCAGTTCGCTCGCCAGCTGTTCGACGGCACCCTGGCCGGTCAGCAGCTTATTGGCGATCTTGAATGCAGCAATACTCATCAGCAGGCCCTTTATGCGTTGTTTTGCGAAACGGGGTCGGGCGCTGCAATAGCGATTCCTGTGCCACTTCGCGCAAAGCACCGCCGCAGAGGGCTTGCGTCGATTTGCCACAGTGTTTTTCAAGGCAGCATTGATCGGAAAACCAATCAAAAAGCCGCCTTACGATCCATTTTCCAATCAGCCCTGTTCCCAGCGCTTCATCTTCTGCACCAGGGTCGCCTGGCTCAGGCCCAGCACCCTGGCAGCCTCTCGCGTGGTCTTGTGCTGCACCAGCGCCTGGCGGATCAGGCGGCGCTCCAGCTGCTCGACCTGCTTGCGCAGCGGCAGCAGGTGCTCATCGTCACGCGCGCCACGGGCGGCGCGCATCTCCTCGGGCAGGTCGAACAGCTCCACGCTCCCGGCGCTGCAGGTGACCACCAGGCGTTCGACCAGGTTGATCAGCTCGCGGATATTGCCGGGCCAGTCGTAGTCGGTGAGTGCATCGAGGGCCTCCAGCCCCCAGTTCAGCTCGCGGCCGTAGCGCTGGTTGAACTCGGCCAGGTAGAAATCCAGCAGCGGCTGGATCTCCTCGCGCCGTTCACGCAGCGCCGGCACATGAATCGGCACCACGTTGAGGCGGTAATAGAGGTCGGCGCGAAAACGCCCTTCGCTGACCATCGCGCGCAGGTCGTGGTGCGTGGCGGTGACGATGCGCACGTCCACCTCCTTGAGTTCCAGCCCGCCGACCGGAATGAAGCGGCTCTCCTCGATCACCTTGAGCAGCTTCACCTGCAGCGCCAGCGGCAGGTCGCCGATTTCGTCGAGGAACACCGTGCCCTGGTGCGCCAGCTCCAGCAGGCCGCGCTTGCCCTTGCTGCCGGCACCGGTGAAGGCCCCGGCGACGTAGCCGAACAGTTCGGCCTCGATCAGGTTCTCGGGAAGCGCGCCACAGTTGAGCGCCAGAAACGGCTGTGCCGCCCGCGGGCTGCTCTTGTGGATGTACTGCGCGATGAGCGTCTTGCCCACACCGGTTTCGCCCTGCAGCAGCACCTTCACATCGCTGGCGGCGACCTGGCGGGCCAGGGCGAAGACCCTGCCCGAGGCGGGCAGGTTGGCCACGGGCGAGGTGTCGAGCAGGTCATCGCGCTGGCCGGCATGCAGCTTGGCGGTGCTGCTGCGCAGCTTGCGCAGTTGCTGCAGCTCGTCGCGCTCGTGCTTCATGCGCAGCAGTTCGGTCATGTCACGCACGGTGCTGACCACATAACGCACGTGCCCGTCCTCGGCGAAGATCGGCGTACCGCTGACCAGCAGGCGCTTGCCCTGGCTGACGCTCTGCATCAGCGACAGCGCCTTGCCCTCCTTGAGCACGCGCAGGGAAACCGATTGCGAGATCACCCCCTGCTCCACCAGCGCCTGCATGTGCTGGCCGACCACGTCCTCGCTGCGCAGTCCGGTCAGGCGTTCGTAGGCGCTGTTGACCTTGAGGGTAATGCCGTCGGCATCGGTGATGTAGACACCGTCATGCAGGGCATCGAGCAGTTCGCGAAACCCCGGGGCATCGAAATCCATCAGGCATCCTCGGCTGGCTTAAAGCACGAATTCTATCGCTGCCTGCCGCCGCCTGCCTCAGCGTGACGCCCATTGCTCGAAGCGCGCTTCCAGGTCGGCACCGTGTTCGATCCAGAATTCCACCCCCATCGGCAGTGCCTGCTCGAGGTTCTGCGGCGCGGTCGGCAGCCTGGCCAGGCGCTGCGCGTCGAGCCCGGCCTGGGCGTCCTGGCGGATCGGCCCGTAGGGAATCTGCTCGGAGAAGGCACGCTGGGCGTCGGCCTGGCTGGCGAAGCGGATGAACGCCTGCGCCTGCGGCGTGTTGAAGCTGCCCTGGGGAATCGCCCAGTAATCGAAGTCATAGACGCTGCCGGCCCAGATCAGCTGCAGCGGGTCACCCTGATCCTGCGCCGTGGCGATACGTCCGCTGTAGGCCGCACTCATCGCCACGGAGCCATCGCGCAGGCGCCGCACCGGCTCCTCCCCGGCTTCCCACCAGTGGATATCGGCCTTGATCTGCTCGAGCTTGGCGAAGGCCTGGCGCACACCGGCCTCGCTGGCCAGGCGCGCATAGATCTGCTGCGCCGGCACGCCATCGGCCAGCAGGGCGAATTCGAGGTTGTACTTGGCCCCCTTGCGCAGGCCGCGTTTGCCCGGGAATTTCTGCACGTCCCAGAAATCGGCCCAGCCGGTCGGTGCCTGGCCGAAGCGTTTGCTGTCGTAGGCCAGCGCCATGGACCAGACGAAGATGCCCACGCCGCAGGGCCGTATCGCCCCCGGCAGATAGCTGGAGGTATCGCCCAGCGCGCTGGCATCGATCGGCTGGAACAGCCCTTCCTCGCAGCCCCGCACCAGCTCGGGCGCCTCGACCTCGATCACGTCCCAGCTGACGTGCTGCATCGCCTGCATCTTGCGCAGCTTGCCGAAGTCGCCGTTGTAGGAGCCGCTCACCACCACGACATCGGAGGCTTCGCGGAACGGGCGATAGAAGGCTTCGCGCTGGGCATCGCGCACCGAACCACCGAATGAAACGACCCGCAACTGCGATGCGGCCTGGGCCGCATCGATCGAAGCCACGCAGCACAGGGCGAGCGCCCAGGGCCAATTACGTTTCCACAGCATCCTTGATTCTCCCTGTGAACGGCCGGCGCAGCCTCACGGGCCATGCCGGCACGCATTCGCTAATGATGACTCAGGCATGCGGCCCCTTGCGCCGCACGGGTGAACTCACTCCACTTGCTGGGTGCGCAGGCGCTCGCTGCGGCCGCGCAGCCACTCCAGGGTCAGCAGGAGCAGCACGGAAAAGCCGATCAGCAAGGTGGCAGCGGCCGCGATGGTCGGCGACAGGTTCTCGCGGATGCCGCTGAACATCTGCCGGGGCAGGGTCGCCTGCTCGGGGCCGGCGAGGAACAGCGTCACCACCACTTCATCGAACGAGGTGGCGAAGGCGAACAGCGCACCGGAGATGACGCCTGGCGCGATCAGCGGCAGTGTCACGCGGCGGAAGGTGGTGATCGGCGAGGCGCCGAGGCTGGCGGCGGCACGTACCAGGTTGTGGTTGAACCCCTGCAGGGTCGCCGACACGGTGATGATGACGAAGGGCACGCCGAGCACCGCATGCACCAGGATCAGCGACAGGTAGCTGTTACCCAGGCCCAGGGGCGCGAAGAACAGGTAGCTGGCCACGCCGATGATCACCACCGGGACGATCATCGGGGAGATCAGCAGGCTCATGACCAGCGCCTTGCCGCGAAACTCGCCACGGGTCAGGCCGATGGCCGCCAGGGTGCCGAAGCCCATCGCCAGCATCGTCGCCGCCGGGGCGATGATCAGGCTGTTCTTCAGAGAGCGCATCCAGTCAGCGGACATGAAGAAGTCCTCGTACCAGCGCAGCGAGAACCCCTGCAGCGGGTAGACGAGGAAGGTGCCGGAGTTGAACGACAGCGGCACGATCACCAGCACCGGCAGGATCAGGAACAGCAGCACCAGGCCGCAGAGAATGCGCAGGCCGTAGTACCAGAGGCGCTCGACGGGTGACATGTAGGGGCTGAGCATGGCTGTGACTCCATTTAGCGTTTAGCTCCCCTCTCCCGCTGGCGGGAGAAGGTCTGGTGAACATCAGAGACGTAGAGCAGCGGTGCCGACACAAGCACCCTCTCCCGCCCTTCGGGCACCCTCGCCCATGAATGGGCGAAGATCATCGGATGGCCTGCTACGCAGGCCGCTTTCAGCCAAGCCGCAGCTTGCTCGCGCCGACCAGCCAGCTGTACACCACGTAGAGCACCAGGGTCGCCGCCAGCAGCAGGCCGCCGAGGGCCGTGGCCATGCCCCAGTTGATGGTGGTGTTGGTGTAGAAGGCGACGAAGTAGCTGATCATCTGGTCGTTCGGGCTGCCCAGCAGCGCCGGGGTGATGTAGTAGCCGATCGACAGGATGAACACCAGCAGGCAGCCTGCGCCGACGCCGGCCAGGGTCTGCGGGAAGTACACCCGCCAGAAACTGGCGAACGGGTGGCAGCCGAGCGACACCGCCGCGCGCATGTAGCTGGGCGAGATGCCTTTCATCACGCTGTAGATCGGCAGGATCATGAACGGCAGCATGATGTGCACCATCGCCACGTACACGCCGCTGCGGTTGAACACCAGTTGCAGCGGCTGCTCGATGATGCCCAGCGAGATCAGCGCACTGTTGATCAGGCCGCCCGACTGCAGCAGCACGATCCAGGCCGCGACCCGCACCAGGATCGAGGTCCAGAACGGCAACAGCACCAGGATCATCAGCAGGTTGCCGGAACGGGTCGGCAGGTTGGCCAGCAGGTACGCCAGCGGGTACGCCAGCACCAGGCAGATGGCAGTGATCACCAGGCTCATCCAGAAGGTACGGGCGAAGATGTCCAGGTAGATGGCCTGGTCCGGCGTGGCCTTGGCCAGCTCACCGAGGTCGTCGATGCGGTGATCGAGCGCGGCCAGCAGGTAGTAGGGGGTGGCCGCCGACGCGTTGCGGCGGATCACCTGCCAGTAGGCGGGGTCACCCCAACGCTCGTCGAGGTCGAGGAAGGCCGCCTGATAGGAGGCCGGCTCCTCACGTAGCGGCAGCTTGCGTGCGGTGCTGCTGACCAGGCTGCGGAAGCCTGCCAGCTCCATGTTCAGGCGCTTGGACAGGTCACCCAGCTGCTGATTGCGACGGGCCTCGGCAAGATCCTCGGCGATCGCCCGATAGGCCGGCTCGGCGGGCAGGCCACGGCCATCCCAGGAGGCGAGTGCCTCGACGGTACGCGGCAGGCTGCCGACCACTTCCGGGTTGTCGACACTGCGCAGCAGAAGGGCGCCGATGGGCAACAGGAAGGTCAGCAGGAGAAACAGCAACAGCGGCAGGATCAGCGCCTTCGACTTCAGGCGATTGAAACGCTCGGCACGGGCCAGACGCTGTTTCAGGCTGGGCCCTGGCATATCGGTGGCAGGCAGTACGGCGGCCATGGACAACTCCGCAAGCAGGAAGAGAATTCAGACGGCCCCGCCAGCGGGCGGGGCCGGATAGGCGACTTAACGCGCGGCCCAGGCGTTGAAACGCTGCTCCAGCTGCTCGCCGTAGTCAGCCCAGAAGGTCACGTCGATGGCCACCTGGTTGGCGATGTTTTCCGGCGTGGTCGGCATCAGGTTCAGGCGCTCCGGCGCCAGCAGCTCGATGGCCTGCTTGTTGGCCGGGCCGTAGGCGATGTTTTCCGAGTAGGTCTTCTGCGCTTCGGGTTTGACCGCGTAGGCAATGAACTGCTTGGCCACTTCGGCGTTCTTCGCGCCACGCGGAATCGCCCAGGAGTCGAAGTCGTAGATACCGCCGTTCCACACCACCTGCAGGTTGCTCTCGGCCTGCACGGCAGCGATGCGGCCGTTGTACGCGGAGCTCATCACCACGTCGCCGGAGGCGAGGTACTGCGGCGGCTGGGCACCTGCTTCCCACCACTGGATGTTCGGCTTGAGCTCATCGAGCTTCTTGAACGCACGATCCTGGCCATCCTTGGTGGCCAGCACCTTGTACACGTCCTTGACCGGCACACCATCGGCCATCAGGGCGAATTCCAGGGTGTACTTGGCGCCCTTGCGCAGGCCGCGCTTGCCCGGGAATTTCTGCACGTCCCAGAAATCGGCCCAGCTGGTCGGTGCGCTGCTCAGCTTGTCGGCGTTGTAGGCCAGTACCGTCGACCAGACGAAGAAGCCCACGCCGCAGGGCTGGATGGCGCCGTCGATGAAATTGTCGGCGCTGCCGAACTGCGCCGGATCGAGCTCCTCGAACAGGCCTTCGTCACAGCCACGTGCCAGTTCCGGGGACTCCACCTCGACCAGGTCCCAGCTCACGCTGCGGGTGTCGACCATGGCCTTGACCTTGGCCATCTCACCGTTGTATTCGCCGCCCAGTACCTTGTTGCCGGTGTCCTTCTCGAAGGGTTCGTAGAAGGCCTTGACCTGCGCCGCCTTGTTCGCGCCGCCGAAGGACACCGCGGTCAGATCCACCGCCAGCGCCGGCATGGCACAGCTCACGCCCAGGGCCAATGCCGCGAGCTTCAGGGATTTCGTCATTCTTATCAGCTCCTCTGTGTTACGGGGTAAGGTGAAGCACTGCGCGCAACGCTCACTCCGCCAGGAGTGGGTCGAGCGCGCGGACATGCTCGACAGACCAGCCGAGCGGAACCAGGTCACCAACCTCCAGGCCCGGATCGAGCTCGGCCACGGGTTGCTTGACGTAGAAATCGGATTGGCCGCAGACCTCCATGCGGATGCGCACGTGGTCGCCCAGGTAGATGAACTCGGCGATGCGCCCGGAGAACCGGTTCGGGCAGGCCTCGCTGTGGCCGTTGAGACGGATACGCTCCGGGCGGATCGACAGGCTCACCGGCTCGCCGACGGCGCCGACGTTCACCGCCGTGGCCTTCACCTGTTCGCCGCGCGCCAGGCGCACCACGCACTGCTCGCCGTCGCGGCTGACCAGTTGCCCGGCGAGGCGGTTGTTCTCACCGATGAACTGGGCGACAAAGGTGTTCTGCGGGGTTTCGTAGAGTTCGCGCGGCGGGGCGATCTGCTGGATCTCGCCCTGGTGGAACACCGCCACGCGGTCGGACATGGTCAGCGCCTCGCCCTGGTCGTGGGTCACGTAGACCACGGTCACGCCCAGGCGCTGGTGCAGGTGCTTGATCTCCATCTGCATGTGCTCGCGCAGCTGCTTGTCCAGCGCGCCGAGCGGTTCGTCCATCAGCACCAGCTGCGGCTCGAACACCAGCGCGCGGGCCAGCGCCACACGCTGCTGCTGGCCACCGGAAAGCTGTCCCGGATAACGGTTGCGGAAGCTGTCGAGCTGCACCATCGACAGTGCCCGCTTGACCCGCTCGCTGATGTCGGTGCGCGACATGCCGCGCACGCTCAGCGGGAAGGCCAGGTTCTCCGCCACGGTCATGTGCGGGAACAGCGCATAGTTCTGGAACACCATGCCGATGTCGCGCTTGTGTGGCGGCAGTTTGTTCAGCGAGCGGCCATCGAGGAGGATCTCGCCGGCGGTCGGCGTTTCGAAACCGGCCAGCATCATCAGGCTGGTGGTCTTGCCGGAACCGGACGGGCCGAGCAGGGTCAGAAACTCGCCCTTGCGGATATCCAGGTTGAGGTCTTTGACGATCAGCGTTTCGCCGTCGTAGCTCTTCTGCACGCCGCGGAAGCTCACCAGTACATCGTTTGCCATCACACCACACCCTTGTTCTTGTCTCAGGCCGATGACCACAGAGTAGGGCGGCGAGAAAGGGCGAAAAATCGGGCGGGATGACAAGCTGATATCAGGCGCGGAGAGAATCTCGTGTAGGGATAGCCCTACAAATTCCGAGTGATTGCCTCGGCTATCGAAGGCGCAGGCTGCGCCTGCAGACGCGATCTATCCGCGATCAGCACTGCGCGCCAACAGCTGGTCCACAGGTAGGGTGGACAGCGCTTTTCATGTCCACCGATGCGAGCGCGTCGATCTCGAAACGGTGGATGAAAAGAGCGTCATCCACCCTACTCCGGCACCGCTGATCGCTCAGACCAGGCGGTGCTCCATGGCGTAGCGCACCAGGTCGGCCACCGAATGCGCGCCCAGCTTCTGCATCAGGCGCGCCTTGTGTGTGCTCACGGTCTTGTTGCTCACCGCCAGGTGCAGGGCGATGTCGTTGACGCCCTCGCCACGCACCAGGCGCTCGAACACCGAGAACTCGCGTTCGGACAGTTGCGCATGGGGCGGGCGCGAATCGGTCAGGCCGACCTCGAAGACCATGCGGTCGGCCAGCGCCGGGTCGATGTAGCGTCCACCCGAAGCCACCTTGCGGATGGCGGTGATCAGCAGTGCCGGGTCGCTGTCCTTGGTGGCGTAGCCGGCGGCGCCGGCCTTGAGGGCGCGGGCGGCCATCTGCGCTTCGTCATGCATCGACAGCACCAGGATGGCCGGGGACGCGCTGAGCGCGCGAATCCGCGGGATGGCCTCCAGGCCGTTGACGCCAGGCATGGAGATATCCAGCAGGACCACATCGCAGGGCGTGCGTCGCAGCACTTCGAGCAGCTGCTCACCGTTGCTCGCCTCCCCCGCCACCTCGAGGTCGCGGGCCATGCCGATCAGTTGCTTGATGCCTTCCCGTACGATGGTGTGGTCTTCGGCCACGAGTACCCGGATCACGCCGTGACCTCCTCATCCAAAGTTATGCGCGCGTAAAGGGTAGTGCCCTCGCCGGGCCTGCTGTCAATCTGCAACTGCCCGCCGAGCATGAGCATGCGCTCCTGCATGCCGACCAGGCCGAAAGACTGTCCCGGCTTGCGCTGCGCCGGATCGAAGCCCTTGCCATCGTCGGCCACCGACAGGCACAAGCTGTCGTCCTCCTGCCACAGGTGCACCTCGACGCTGTGCGCGCCGGCATGACGCATCACGTTGGTCAGGGCCTCCTGCAGGATGCGGAACAGGCCGATGGCCTGGGCATCCGGCAGTTGCATGAGATGCTCCGGCACCTCGACCAGGCAGGGGATCTGCGTCCGCTCCTCGAAGCGGCGCACCTGCCACTCGATGGCCGAGGCGATGCCGGCATCGAGAATCGGCGGACGCAACGCCGTGGCCACGTCGCGCACCAGCTGGAACAGCTGTGCGATCAGGCGCTTCATGCTGGCCAGGCGCTCGTCCAGCGCCGGTATCTGCCCGGCACAGGCCAGCTCGCACATCGCCGTTTCCAGCTTGAGCACGGTCAGCACCTGGCCCAGCTCGTCATGCACCTCGCGGGCGATGCGCGCCTTTTCCTCTTCGCGCACGCTCTCCAGATGCGCCGACAGTTCCCGCAGGCGCGCCCGCGAATCGGCCAGGGCCAGCTCCGCCAGCTTGTTCTCGGTGATGTCCCAGAGAATCCCGTCCCAGACCATGCGCCCGCCGCCCAAAGGCCGCGCGGTGGTGCGAATGTCGGCCCAGAGCACCTCGTCGTCGCGGGTCAGGATGCGCCCCTGCCAATACCAGTCGCTCTCGCCTTCCAGCGCCAGCGTCTGGCTGTTCAGGTAGCTGGCCAGGTCCTGCGGATGCACCAGGCTGCGGATGCCACGCTCCTCACGCTGCAGTTCACGGGCCGGCCAGCCGACCATCTCCTGGCTGGCCTCGCTGATATAGGCGAAGTTGACCACCTGCCCCGGGGCCGCGCGCTCCAGGCGGAACACCAGGCCCGGCACGTTGCCGGCGATGCCCTTGAAGCGCGCCTCGCTTTCCTCCAGTGCAGCCCGCGCGCGGCGGCGCTCGGTCACGTCGCTGAGGAAGACCACCAGGTACTCGGCCTGGCGATAGCGCAAAAAGCTCAACGACACATCCGCCGGCATGCGGCTGCCATCGGCGCGCAGGCAGTCGATCTCGAAACTCGACGATCCGTCTTCCTGCTCGCGTACGCGCTTCCACAGGCGCAGCCAGCGATCCATGTCGAGGCTCGGTTCCACCTGGCTCAGCGGCCTGTCCACCAACTCGCCGGGGCGATAGCCGAGCATGCGTTCGGCTGCGCCGTTGGCATAGCGCAAGTGGCTGTCCCAGTTGACCCAGAGAATGCCGACCGTGCTGTTGTCGATGGAGAACTGGCTCAGGCGCAGCGCCTCGGCGGCCTGCTGATGCGAGTCGAGCTGCGCCCGCGCACCGAGCAGGCCGCGCTCCAGCAGGCGGGTCTGCTGGCGTTGCCGGTACAGCGCGGTCGCCACCAGGGTCAGCAGCAGAAAGAGGAACAGCGTGAGGGTCTTCCAGAAACCGACGAAATCCGTGGACTGCGGATAGCGCAGCGGCAGCCAGGTGTCACGCAGCTCCTCCAGCTCGCGAGCCGGGAGCGCCTGCAAGGTGCGGTCGACGATGTCCGACAGCAGCGGCTGGTCGCGGCGCGTGGCCAGGCGCAACAGCTGCGGCAGCCCGATATCACCGACGATGCTCAGGTTGGTGAAGCGCGATTCGCGCAGTTGCAGGCTCAGGCTGGCCTCGTCGAGCACCGCATAGCTGACTTCCTGGTTCAGCACCTGCAGCAGCGCGGCGCGTTCGCTGCTGGTGGGCTTCAGGCGCAGGTTGGTATGGGTACGCTCCAGGTATTCGGCCGCCTGGCTCGGCACGCGCACCGCCACGATCTGCTCCAGCGGCAACTGGTCGAGGTCCACCGAGCCACTGCCGCTGCGTTCACCGACGACCAGATGCGGCACCCGCAGATAGGGCATGGAGTAATGCCAGATGCGCAGTCCCGCCGGGGTCTGTTGCAGCCCGGGGGCGAGGTCCACCTCACCTGCTGCGGCCGCCCGCTCCAGCGCAGGCAAATCCGGGTACAGGTGCCAGTCGGGCGTGACGCCCATGCCTTCGAGCAGGCGCTTCATCAGGTCGATGTTGGCGCCGACCAGTTGCCGGTTCTGCACGCGCTGGACCCAGGGTGCCTGCTGGATCAGCCCCACCCGCAACACCGGATGCGCCTTCAGCCAGGCGCGCTGTTCGGCATCGTAGGCCGGCCGCAACGGCAGGCGCGTCGCATCTGCCCAGGTGGTCGAGGCGCACAGCATCAGCAGCAGGCAGAGGGAGGAGAGAGCGGACTTCATGCGAGGGGACGATCCGATGACGCGATCCCCTACCTTACTCCAGTCTTGCAGCCGTCGCCTGACAAAAGCGGAGCCCGGCATTAGGCTCTGTAGCAGATCATCAGGAGCTCGAACGATGCGTCCCCTCTCTCTCTTTCTGCTCGGACTCTGCCTGTCTTGCAGCCCCGCGACCTGGGCACAGGAAACCACCGATGCAGCGGCAAGCGAAAATCCCGAGGGCGCCGGGCCCGGCAACGAGCGCCCGGCCCTGCCGGAACGCAGCGTCAGCGAAGCACTGGCCCTGGAACAACGCCTGGACAAGCGCGAGCAGCAGATGCTGCAGGCCGGCGACGAAAGCTTCCTGGCACTGTGGCTCCCGGCCAACGTCGGAGAGCCCAGTGGCGTCGTGATCCTGGTGCCCGGTGACGTGGAAAACGCCGACGGCGCGGCCGCCGTCGGCCCGTTGCGGCGCAAGTTCCCCGATGCGGGCTGGCACAGCCTGAGCCTCACCCTGCCGGACCCGGATGGCGACCCCGTTCCCCTGCGCGATGAAGCCACAGAAACGACCCCACCGGCGGCAGACGGCACGGAAACGTCGCCGAGCACCGAGCCGGCCACTCCCGACAGCGTCCAGCCGGCAGAAGGTGCGGCAGCCCCCGAGATCAGCCCGGAGCAACGACGGCAGAAGCATGTCGAGCGCGTCATGGCGCGCATCGATGCCGCGATCGCCTTCGCCGAACAACGCCAGGCCAAGGAGATCGTGCTGCTCGGCCATGGCAGCGGGGCGTACTGGGCAGCGCGCTATCTCAACGAGCGCAAGCCGGCCAACGTGCACAACCTGCTGATGGTGGCAGCCGAGCTACCCGCCGGGTTCGCACCGCCACTGGATGAACTGGTGCCGGAGCTGCCCGTGGCCACCGGCGACTTCTACTACAAGGACCGGGCCAGCGAACGCAGCGCCGCCCTGAAACGCCTGCAGGCCAGCAAGCGCGCCAAGCTGCCCACCTATATACAGGTGGCGATGAAGGCCCTGCCGGGCAACCTGGCCGTGCAGGACGAACAGCTGTACCGCCGCCTGCGCGGCTGGCTGCAACTGCACATCCGTGCCAGCGGCGGCTAGCGCAGGTCCCGGCGCTGACGAATCAGCGCATAGGCCTGATGCAGCTGGCGCGTGGTCTCGGTCGCTTCGCGAATCCGCTCTGGCGAGGCGCCGGAACCGGCCAGTTTGTCCGGGTGATGGCGACTGAGCAGACGACGATAGGCGCGCTTGATCTGCTCGGGCTCGCTGCTCTCGCTGACCCCGAGCAGGCGCAGCGCCTCCTGGTAGCTGCCACCCGCCGGGGCCGGCTGCTGGCTGCGGCGCGGCGCATACTCCTCGCCCAGGCGCTCCAGGCGTGCACTGTCCCAGCCGAGCCACTTGCCCCACAGCAGGATCAGCTCGTGCTCGCTGGGCGACACCCGCCCGTCGACCCAGGCCATGCGCCAGCAGGCCCGCAACAGCGCATCGGCCCGCTCGCGCTGACGCTGCAGCGGCGTGCGCAGGTTGTCACGCCCGGTCTTGCCGCGCGCGAAGGACTCGATGGCGCGGCGCTGGCCCGCCTCGTCCAGGCCCAGGCGCTGCATTTCCGAACGGGCCTGCTGGATGTGACTCTGCACCACCCGCCCGTCACTCTTGGCCAGGCGCCCGAGCATCAGGAACAACAGCTGGTCGTCGCCAGGCGTAGCGCGGCCAAGGCGCTCACGCAGGTTGTCCCACCCCTGCAGACGCAGGCGTCGATCCAGCACCTGGCCAAGCAGGCCACCCAGCAACGCGCCGGGAATGCTGGCGAGGGCAAGCCCCGCCGCCGCACCGAGCAGAGTGGCCGGCCACAGCACTAGGGCGACTCCTGCAGCACGCGCTCGACGTCGGCCAGACGCTCATGCGTGCCGACATCGATCCAGCGCCCCGCATGTCGCTCGCCACTGACCAGCCCTCGCGCCATCGCCTGGCGCAGCAACGGTGCCAACTTGAACGCCCCCGGCTCACAGCCCTCGAACAGCTGTGGACTGAGCACCGCCAGCCCGCTGTAGGTGAGACGTTCGCCAGCCCCCTGGCCGTCAGAGACCTGTCCGTCAGCCAGGAGGAAGTCGCCCTGCAGGTGGTGTTCGGGATTGTCCACCAGCACCAGATGAGCCAGCCCGGCCAGCGGCTTGCGCAACTGGGCGAAGGCGTAGTCGGTGAAGATATCGCCATTGACCACCAGGAACGGCTCATCACCCAGCAACGGCAAGGCCTTGAAGATACCGCCGCCGGTCTCCAGCGGCTCGCCTTCCGGCGAATAGCGGATGCTCACGCCAAAGCGCGAGCCGTCGCCGAGATGGTCCTCGATCTGCTGGCCGAGCCAGGCGTGGTTGATCACCAGCTCGTTGAAACCGGCAGCCGCCAGCGCACGCAGGTGATACTCGATCAACGGCACGCCGGCCGCACGCACCAGCGGCTTCGGCGTGTGCAGCGTCAACGGGCGCAGTCGTTCCCCCTTGCCTGCGGCCAGAATCATCGCTTTCATGCGCCCACGGCCTCCACGGACTCCAGGCTGGCGAACAGCTCGCCGAGTTCGGCCAGCTCCGGCCGGCGTGCCAGCACCGCCTGGATGTAAGCGAAGAAGCGCGGCACATCGGCGAGGTACTTGGGTTTGCCGTCGCGGTGGCAGATGCGCGCGAAGATACCGATGACCTTGAGGTGACGCTGCACGCCCATCAGGTCACTGGCACGCAGGAAATCCTCCAGCGACGCCTGCACCGGAATGCCGGCCGCCCGCGCCCGCTCCCAGTAGCCCTCCAGCCAGGCCTGCACACGCGCCTCGGGCCAACTGAGGAAGGCATCCTTGAACAGGCAGGTGATGTCGTAGGTCACCGGACCGTAGACCGCATCCTGAAAATCCAGCACCCCGGGGTTGGGACTGCTCTGCATCAGGTTGCGCGGCATGAAGTCGCGGTGCACCAGCACCTTGGGCTGCGCCAGGGCACTGTCAATCAGGCAGCGGCTGATGCGCTGCCAGGCGGCCTCCTGCTCGGCAGTGAACTCGCGCCCCAGCTGCCGCTGCACGTACCACTCGGGAAACAGCTGCAACTCCCGGCGCAACAAGGCCTCGTCGTAATGTGGCAGGTCCTGGTCGAGCGGCAGGCGCTGCTGCAGCAGCAGCGCCTCGATGGCATCGTCGAACAGCGCATCGGCGTTGTCCGGGTCGATCACATCCAGATAGGTCTGCCGCCCCAGATCATCGAGAATCAGGAAGCCCTGCTCGATATCGGCCGCCAGTACCTGCGGCACATGGACGCCGGCGCTGGCCAGCAATCCGGCGATACGCACGAAGGGCGTGCAGTTCTCCTGAGGGGGCGGCGCATCCATCAGGATCAGGCTGCGCTCGCCCGCCTGCCAGCGAAAGTAACGCCGGAAGCTGGCGTCGCTGCTGGCGGGGCTCAGCTCGGCGGGCGGTACCGCTCCCCAGCCGCGCTCGGCGAACAGCTTTGGCAGTTGCCCGGCGAGCCAGGCGTGCAGTTGTTGCAGACGTACATCGTGTTCAGACATCAAGGGGTCTCCGACGGCGCTAGCCGTTGCGCGGGTCATGCTTTATTATCCAGCATCTTTTTCAGCCCATCGAGAGGCGTGCGGCCCCCGGGCCGATAGCGCGCAGGAAGCCCGGACTAACAAGATGGCAGTAAAACACCCCGCGTTCCGCAAGAAATTTCCACTGCTGGTTACCGGCAGCTTTCTGGCCCTACAGCCCGTGTTCAGCCTACAGTCCTTTGCCGCCGAGCAATACGATTGCCAGGTGTCGCCTGCGGGCGGCTGGGCCTGTGCGCCGAAGACAGCCACCAGTGCCCTGCCACCTCGCCCGCAGCACAGCCGCAACGCGGTCAGCGCGACTGCTGGCACGACCGCAGGTACGACCAGCGAGGCTGTCGCCAAGCAGGACGCCGCCGTGGTGCTGGTCACCGAAAGCGCGGGCCGCGCACTCGCCTCGCGCAGTGCCGACTACAGCCACCTGGACTGGGTCCCGCGTGACAAGTTGACCGCCGCGCAGCTGGCCGAAGCCGGTCCGTACTGCGCAGGCGCCTATGTCGAGCCCTTGCGCCCGGGCATGGATGACACCACGCCGCTGGACGAAGCGCCGATGTACGTGTCGGCCAAGGCCTCGCGCTTCGAGCAGGAAAAGCAGATCGCCACCCTCGCTGGCGACGTGGTGCTGCGCCAGTCCGGCCTGCAGGTCGAAGCCAACGAGGCCAGCCTGCACCAGACGGAAAACCGTGGCGAACTGGTCGGCAACGTACGCCTGCGCGACAAGGGTACGCTGGTCGTCGGTGACCGCGCCGAACTGCAACTCGACAACGGCGAAGCCAAGATCGACAACGCCGAGTACGTCATGCATCAGGCTCACGTACGCGGCAGCGCGCTCTACGCCAAGCGCGAAGAGACCGCGATCATCCGCCTCAAGGACGGCACCTACACCCGCTGCGAGCCGGGTGACAATGCCTGGCACCTGAAAGGCAACAACATCACGCTGAACCCGGCGACCGGTTTCGGTACTGCGACCAACGTGACGCTGCGGGTCAAGGACATCCCGGTGTTCTATACACCGTATATCTACTTCCCGATCGACGACCGTCGCCAGTCCGGCTTCCTGCCGCCCAGCCTCGGCAGCTCGAGCAGCAACGGTTTTGCGTTGCAGACGCCCTACTACTTCAACCTTGCGCCGAACTACGACGCCACCCTGTACCCCACCTACATGGCCAAGCGCGGCCTGTTGATGGAAGGCGAGTTCCGCTACCTGACGGAAAGCAGCGAGGGTCAGGTCGGCGGCGCCTGGCTGAACGACAGCGAAGACGAGCGCAAGCTGCAGTCCGAGTACGAAGACCAGCGCTGGATGTACAGCTGGCAGCACAAGCAGGGCCTGAATTCGCGCCTGCTGGCTGAAGTCGACTACACCGATATCAGCGACCCCTACTACTTCCAGGATCTGGATACCGACCTGGGTATCGACAAGCAGACCTACGTCAACCAGCGTGGCACCCTGACCTATCGCGGTGACAGCTACCGTGCACGCCTGAACCTGCATGCGTACGAGCTGGCCAACATCACCGACGTGACGCCGTACGACCGCCTGCCGCAGATCACCCTGGACGGCAAGCTGCCCTTCAACCCGGGCGGTCTCGACTTCACCTACGGCACCGAGTACGTACGCTTCGACCGCAACCTGCGTTCGGGCTACTTCATCGACAAGGACGGTTTGACCGGCCGGCCGCAGGACCTCTGGTACGACGCGCGCCTGACCGGCCTGAACCGTGCCGATGGCGAGCGCCTGCACCTGGAGCCGGGCGTCAGCCTGCCGCTGAACTGGAGCTGGGGCTTCCTCAAGCCTCAGGTCAAGTACCTGCACACGCAATACCAGGTGGACCTGGACGGCCTGGGCAGATCGCAGATTGCTGGCGCGACAAACGCTCTCAACGATCCGAATCGCCAGTGGTTTGGCGTGGACTACAAGCGTTCGCCAAGCCGAGGCGTCGGCCTGTTCAGTGTCGACAGCGGCCTGTACTTCGACCGCAACACCCAGCTGTTCGGCAAGGAATTCAGCCAGACCCTGGAGCCACGTGCGTTCTACCTCTACGTACCGGAAGAAGACCAGACCGACATCCCGATCTTCGACACCGGCGAACCGACCTTCAGCTACGCCTCGCTGTGGCGCGAGAACCGCTTCAGTGGCAAGGACCGCATCGGTGACGAGAACAAGCTGTCGCTGGGCCTGACCAGCCGCTGGATCGAGCCGAACGGTTTCGAGCGCCAGCGTGTCAGTATCGGCCAGGCCTTCTATTTCGAAGACCGCAAGGTACAGCTGGCCGGTATCGATTACCGCGCCCGCGCCGAGTCGACCGCCGACGTCTCGCCGTACGCCCTGGAGTACCTGTATCGCTTCAACCGCGACTGGCGCTTCGCCTCGACCTTCAACTGGGACCCGGACCAGCACGCGACCCGCTCGGGCAGCGCGATGTTCCACTACCAGCCTGAGGCCAACCCGAACAAGGTGGTCAACTTCGGCTACCGCTATCGTAACGACACCGTGCGCTACGACCGTGACAGCGGCACCTGGACCACCAACCCGGACTACGGCAACCCGACCCTTGCCAATGGCACGCCGAACCCGAACTACATCAAGGACTACTACAAGATCGACCAGCATGACTTCTCCGTCATCTGGCCGCTGGCTCCGCAGTGGAGCCTGATCTCGCGCTGGCAGTACGACTACGGCCGCAACCGCACCCTCGAAGCCTTCGGTGGTTTCGAGTACGACAGTTGCTGCTGGAAGCTGCGCCTGATCAACCGCTACTGGATCGACTACGACGAAGTCAGCCTCGACCCCTCGCGCAACGACGAGGCGGACCGCGGCATCTTCCTGCAGATCGTCCTCAAGGGCCTCGGCGGCGTCGTAGGCAACAAGGTGGAATCTTTCCTCGACCAAGGCATTCAAGGTTACCGTGAACGTGAAGACCAAGCTTTCTGATTGCCTGCGCCCCCTGCTGTTGGGCGCAGCACTGCTGGCGGCAACGGCTCAGGCCCAGGTTCGCCCGCTGGATCGCGTCGTGGCCATCGTCGACAACGACGTGGTCATGCAGAGCCAGCTCGACGCGCGTCTGCGTGAAGTCCAGCAGACCATCGACAAGCGTGGCGGCACCCTGCCGCCCGAGCACGTGCTCAGCCAGCAGGTGCTCGAGCGCCTGATCATCGAGAACATTCAGCTGCAGATCGGCGAACGCTCCGGCATTCGCATCACCGACGAGGAGCTGAACCAGGCCATGGGCACCATCGCCCAGCGCAACGGCATGTCCCTGGAGCAGTTCCGCCAGGCACTGGCGCGCGACGGCCTGTCCTACGACGACGCCCGTGACCAGGTGCGCCGCGAGATGATCATCAGCCGCGTACGCCAGCGTCGCGTCGCCGAGCGCATCCAGGTCACCGACCAGGAAGTGCAGAACTTCCTCGCCTCCGACCTGGGCAAGATGCAGCTGTCGGAAGAATTCCGCCTGGCCAACATCCTCATTCCGGTATCCGAAGGCGCATCGTCCAACGAGATCCAGGCCGCCGACCGCCAGGCGCAGGAGCTGTATCAGCAACTGCAACAGGGTGCGGACTTCGCCCAGCTGGCCGTGGCTCGCTCGGCCAGCGAGAACGCCCTGGAAGGCGGCGAGATGGGCTGGCGCAAGGCCGGCCAGCTGCCGCCACCGTTCGATAGCATGGTCAGCGCCCTCAACCCGGGCGAAGTGACCGAGCCGGTACGTACGCCCGGCGGCTTCATCATCCTCAAGCTGACCGAGAAGCGTGGTGGTGACACCCAGGTACGTGACGAAGTGCATGTGCGCCACATCCTGATCAAACCGAGCGAGATCCGCAGCGAAGCCGAGACCCGTCGCCTGGTAGAGCGTCTCTATCAGCGCATCCTCGCGGGCGAAGACTTCGCCGAACTGGCGAAGAACTTCTCGGAAGATCCGGGTTCCGCCCTCAACGGTGGCGACCTCAACTGGATCGACCCGAACGCGCTGGTGCCCGAGTTCCGCAAGGTCATGAACGACACGCCGAGCGGCGAACTGTCCAAGCCGTTCAAGAGCCCCTACGGCTGGCACGTGCTGCAGGTGCTGGGCCGTCGCGCTACCGACACCAGCGAGCAGTTCCGTGAGCAACAGGCCGCCAACCTGCTGCGCAACCGCAAGTACGACGAAGAGCTGCAGGCCTGGCTGCGCCAGATCCGCGACGAAGCCTACGTCGAGACCAAGCTGTAACAGCGACGCTGTCTGAACGAGCCCGGCCCTGTGCCGGGCTTTTTCGTTATCGGCCCGGCGGCGTACACTGACGCCCCGTCGCCCGCACAGAGATCCGCCATGACGCTCCCCCGCTTTGCCCTCACCCCAGGCGAGCCAGCCGGCATCGGCCCCGACCTCTGCCTGCTGCTGGCACGCGAGGCGCAACCGGCGCCACTGGTGGCGATCGCCAGCCGTGAACTGCTGGCCGAGCGCGCCAGGCAGCTGGGCCTGTCCATCGAGCTGCTGGCGGTCGAGCCGCAGCGCTGGCCGGACGCTCCCGCAGCGGCGGGCAGCCTGTATGTCTGGGACACGCCCCTGGCTGTCGCCGCAGAACCGGGCAAGCTGGCACCCGCCAACGCCGGCTATGTCCTGCAGACCCTCACCCGCGCAGCCCAGGGCTGCCTGGATGGCACCTTCGCCGGGATGATCACGGCCCCCGTGCACAAGGGCGTGATCAACGAGGCGGGCATCGCCTTCTCCGGCCACACCGAGTTTCTCGCCGACCTCACCCAGACCTCGCAGGTGGTGATGATGCTGGCGACCCACGGCCTGCGCGTGGCCCTGGTCACCACCCACCTGCCGCTCAAGGATGTCGCGGCCGCGATCACCGCGGAGCGCCTGGAGCGTGTCACCCGCATCCTGCACGCCGACCTGTGCAGCAAGTTCGGCATCGCCGCGCCGCGCATCCTGGTCTGCGGGCTCAATCCGCACGCCGGCGAAGGCGGCCACCTGGGCCGCGAGGAGATCGACATCATCGAGCCGACGCTGCAGCGCCTGCGTGCCGAGGGCATGAACCTCATCGGCCCGTTGCCAGCCGACACCCTGTTTACCCCCAAGTACCTGGACCAGGCCGACGCGGTGCTGGCCATGTATCACGATCAGGGCCTGCCGGTGCTCAAGTTCAAGGGCTTCGGCGCCGCGCTGAACGTCACCCTGGGGCTGCCGATCATCCGCACCTCGGTGGACCATGGCACCGCGCTCGACCTGGCCGGCACTGGCAAGGTGGACATCGGCAGCCTGCAGGTTGCCCTGCAAACTGCCTACCAGATGGCAGCAGCCAGGGGCGGCAAGCCACAAGCTGCAAGTTGAAGGCTCAAGCCGTCCGCATGGATGCCGGGGGCGGCCCCAGCTGATAAGCTTCTCCTCTTTACCTTTTCGCTTTACGCTCTTGCTTGACGCTTGCAGCTTGAAGCCTGGAGCTGCTCCATGTCCGAATACCAACACCGCGCGCGCAAGCGCTTCGGCCAGAACTTCCTGCATGATGCCGGCGTGATCGACCGTATCCTGCGCGCCATCCGCGCCAAGGAAGGCGAGCGCCTGCTGGAGATCGGCCCGGGCCAGGGCGCCCTGACCGAAGGCCTGCTGGGCAGCGGCGCGCAACTCGATGTGATCGAGCTGGACCTCGACCTGATTCCCATCCTGCAGAACAAGTTCGGCGACAACCCGCGCTTTCGCCTGAATCAGGGCGATGCGCTGAAGTTCGACTTTTCCCGCCTCGAGGCCGCGCCGCACAGCCTGCGCGTGGTTGGCAACCTGCCCTACAACATCTCTACGCCGCTGATTTTCCACCTGCTGGACAACGCGCCACTGATTCGCGACATGCACTTCATGCTGCAGAAGGAAGTGGTCGAGCGCATGGCCGCCGGTCCTGGCGGCGGTGACTGGGGCCGCCTGTCGATCATGGTGCAGTACCACTGCCGCGTGGAGCATCTGTTCAACGTCGGCCCCGGCGCCTTCAATCCGCCGCCGAAGGTCGACTCGGCCATCGTGCGCCTGGTCCCGCATGAGACCTTGCCGCACCCGGCCAAGGATCATCGCCTGCTGGAGCGCGTCGTCCGCGAGGCCTTCAACCAGCGCCGCAAGACCCTGCGCAACACGCTCAAGCAGCTGCTGCCGGCCGAGGCCATCGAGGCCGCCGGGGTGGACGGCAGCCTGCGCCCCGAACAGCTGGACCTGGCCGCCTTCGTCCGCCTGGCCGACCAGCTGGCCCTGCAGCCCGGCGCGGCTCAGGACTAAACTGCAATCACGCTCAACGGGTTTCCTGCATGTCCGACCCTCGTTATCAGATCGACGTCAGCGTCACCACTCGCTACCTGCCCGCGCAATCGCAGCCGGAGCAGAGCCGGTACGCGTTCTCCTACAAGGTGACCATCGTCAATAACGGCGAGTTGCCGGCGCAGCTGCTGTCGCGCCACTGGATCATCACCGACGGCGACGGCCGCGTGCAGGAAGTGCGCGGCGCCGGCGTCATCGGCCAGCAGCCGCACATCGCGCCGGGCGCCAGCCACACCTACAGCAGTGGCACGGTCATGGCCACGCAGGTGGGTACCATGCAGGGCAGCTACCAGATGCTCGCCGAGGACGGCAAACGCTTCGACGCCATCATCGCCCCCTTCCGCCTGGCAATGCCGGGAGCCCTGCACTGATGGCCGTGTATGCCGTGGGTGATCTGCAGGGCTGCCTGAAACCGCTGCAATGCCTGCTCGAACGAGTCGCCTTCGACCCGACCAGGGACCGCCTCTGGCTGGTCGGCGACCTGGTCAACCGTGGCCCGCAGTCGCTGGAGACCCTGCGTTTCCTCTATAGCATCCGCCAGGCCGTGACCTGCGTCCTGGGCAACCATGACCTGCACCTGCTGGCCGTGGCGCACAATATCGAGCGCCTGAAGAAGGGCGACACCCTGCGCGAGATCCTCGACGCCCCGGACCGCGCCGACCTGCTCGACTGGCTGCGCCTGCAGAAACTGGTACACCACGACGCCGAACGCCAGGTCACCCTGGTGCATGCCGGCATTCCGCCGCAATGGACCCTGAGCAAGGCCCTGCGCCGCGCGGCCGAGGTCGAGGAAGTCCTGCGCGATGACGCGCGCCTGCCGCTGTTTCTCGACGGCATGTACGGCAACGAGCCGGCAAAGTGGAACCGGGAGCTGAGTGGCGTGACGCGCCTGCGGGTGATCACCAACTACTTCACCCGCATGCGCTTCTGCACCGCCGACGGCACCCTGGACCTGAAGACCAAGGAAGGCATCGGCAATGCGCCCCCCGGCTTCGCCCCCTGGTTCAGCCATCCACAGCGCAAGATGCGCGGCGAGAAGATCATCTTCGGCCACTGGGCCGCACTGGAAGGCAACTGCCGGGAACCCGGCCTGCATGCCCTCGACACCGGCTGCGTCTGGGGCGGTGCGATGACCCTGCTCGACGTCGACAGCGGCGAACTCCATCGCTGCACCTGCCCCAAGGCATGAGCGCCAGCAGCGCTCCCACGAATCACGCAAAGGCCCCGAACATGAGCGAATTCAAGCGAATCTCCCCGCAACAGGCACAAGAACTGCGCGCCCAGGGCGCCGTGGTGGTCGACATCCGCGACCCGCACAGCTTCGCCAACGGCCACATCAGCGGCTCGCGTCACCTGGACAACCACTCCCTGCATGACTTCATCACCCATGCAGACCTGGATGCACCGCTGATCGTCTCCTGCTACCACGGCAACTCCAGCCAGGGCGCCGCCGCCTATCTGGTCGGCCAGGGCTTCTCCGACGTCTACAGCCTCGACGGTGGTTTCGAGCTGTGGCGCGCCACCTACCCGGACGAAACCGCGCAAAGCGTCGAAGAATAAATTTCGCCCAGCGGCAAGCCCCGCCCGCTCTGGCCTGCCGCCACTTCCCGAGGCACGGTAACATTCAGTTATCGTTGTCCCGCCCTTGACCATTCGCAGAACGAACTATCCTGTTACTCAGGCCATCCCACTGAAGGTAGAGCCGGTCAACCGGCATCGGGCCATCGGTAACGACTTTTAGGTTTTGGGGGATTCTTCCCGACTTGTCTCTGAGCCGGGGTTACCCAGCACCTGTACGCACGACCGATCCCGAGCCAGCTTTCAGCATCGAGCGAGGTGAAGTCATGAGTATTTTCAGTCACTTCCAACAGCGTTTCGAGGCGACCCGCCAGGAGGAGTACTCGCTGCAGGAGTACCTCGAACTGTGCAAGCAGGATCGCAGCGCCTACGCCACTGCGGCCGAGCGCCTGCTGATGGCCATCGGCGAACCCGAGCTGCTCGACACCTCGAGCAACTCGCGACTGTCCAGAATCTTTTCCAACAAGGTCATCCGTCGTTACCCGGCCTTCGCCGACTTCCACGGCATGGAAGAGTGCATCGACCAGATCGTCTCCTACTTCCGCCACGCGGCGCAGGGCCTGGAAGAGAAGAAACAGATCCTCTACCTGCTGGGCCCGGTGGGCGGCGGCAAGTCGTCGCTGGCCGAAAAGCTCAAGCAACTGATGGAGAAGGTGCCCTTCTACGCCATCAAGGGCTCACCGGTATTCGAATCGCCCCTGGGGCTGTTCAATGCCACCGAGGACGGCGCGATCCTCGAGGAGGACTACGGCATCCCGCACCGCTACCTCAGCTCGATCATGTCGCCCTGGGCGACCAAGCGCCTGCAGGAATTCGGCGGCGACATCAGCCAGTTCCGCGTGGTCAAGCTCTACCCGTCGATCCTCAACCAGATCGCCGTGGCCAAGACCGAGCCGGGCGACGAGAACAACCAGGACATCTCCGCGCTGGTCGGCAAGGTGGACATCCGCAAGCTGGAGGACTTCCCGCAGAACGACGCCGACGCCTACAGCTACTCGGGCGCGCTGTGCCGGGCCAACCAGGGCCTGATGGAGTTCGTCGAGATGTTCAAGGCACCGATCAAGGTGCTGCACCCGCTGCTCACCGCCACCCAGGAGGGCAACTACAACAGCACCGAGGGCCTCGGCGCCATTCCCTACAGCGGCATCCTGCTGGCCCACTCCAACGAGTCCGAGTGGCACAGCTTCCGCAACAACAAGAACAACGAGGCCTTCATAGACCGCATCTATATCGTCAAGGTGCCCTACTGCCTGCGCGTCAGCGATGAGGTGCGCATCTACGACAAGCTGCTGATCAACAGTTCGCTGGCCAAGGCCCACTGCGCGCCGGACACTCTGAAGATGCTCGCCCAGTTCTCTGTGCTCAGCCGCCTGAAGGAGCCGGAAAACTCCAACATCTACTCGAAGATGCGCGTCTACGACGGCGAGAACCTCAAGGACACCGACCCGAAAGCCAAGTCGATCCAGGAATACCGCGACGCCGCCGGTGTCGACGAGGGCATGAACGGCCTGTCGACGCGCTTCGCCTTCAAGATTCTCTCCAAGGTGTTCAACTTCGACCCGCACGAGGTGGCCGCCAACCCGGTGCACCTGCTCTACGTGCTGGAGCAGCAGATCGAGCAGGAACAGTTCCCGGCCGAAGTGCGCGAGCGCTACCTGCGCTACATCAAGGAATACCTGGCGCCGCGCTATATCGAGTTCATCGGCAAGGAGATCC
Organism: Pseudomonas sp. BMW13; assembly: GCF_013357275.1. Taxonomy (NCBI): domain Bacteria; kingdom Pseudomonadati; phylum Pseudomonadota; class Gammaproteobacteria; order Pseudomonadales; family Pseudomonadaceae; genus Pseudomonas; species Pseudomonas sp. BMW13. The sequence continues at coordinate 49,608 of NZ_SUKD01000028.1, forward strand.
AGACCGCCTACCTGGAGTCCTACAGCGAGTACGGCCAGAACATCTTCGACCGCTACGTGCTGTACGCCGACTTCTGGATTCAGGACCAGGAGTACCGCGATCCGGAAACCGGCGAAATCCTCAATCGCGTGGCCCTCAACGAGGAGCTGGAGAAAATCGAGAAGCCGGCGGGCATCAGCAATCCGAAGGATTTCCGCAACGAAATCGTCAACTTCGTGCTGCGCGCCCGTGCCAACAACAACGGCAAGAACCCCACCTGGCTCAGCTACGAGAAGCTGCGTGTGGTCATCGAGAAGAAGATGTTCTCCAACACCGAGGACCTGCTCCCGGTCATCAGCTTCAACGCCAAGGGCAGCAAGGAGGAACAGCAGAAGCACAACGACTTCGTCAAACGCATGGTCGAGCGTGGCTACACCGAGAAGCAGGTGCGCCTGCTGTCGGAGTGGTACCTTCGGGTTCGCAAATCGCAATAACGGCAGCGGCAAGCGCCAGGCTTCGAGCTGGCGGAACGAACGCAAGCGCTGGTCGCCCGGCGCTTGCTTGCAGCTTGTGGCTTGCAGCTTGAAGCAGCCCCGGAGGGGCCTATGAGCTATGTGATCGACCGGCGCCTGAATGGCAAGAACAAGAGCACGGTGAACCGCCAGCGTTTCCTGCGGCGTTACCGTGAGCACATCAAGAAGGCGGTGGAGGAAGCCGTCAGCCGGCGCTCCATCACCGACATGGAGCATGGCGAGCAGATCAGCATTCCCGGCCGCGACATCGACGAGCCGGTGCTGCACCATGGGCGCGGTGGCAAGCAGACCATCGTCCACCCCGGCAACAAGGAATTCACCACCGGCGAACGCATCCCCCGGCCGCAGGGCGGTGGAGGCGGTCGTGGCAGCGGCAAGGCGAGCAACTCCGGCGAGGGCATGGACGAGTTCGTCTTCCAGATCACCCAGGAGGAGTTTCTCGACTTCATGTTCGAGGACCTGGAACTGCCCAACCTGGTCAAGCGCCACCTCACCGGGGCCGAAACCTTCAAGACCGTCCGCGCCGGCATCAGCAACGAAGGCAATCCGTCGCGCATCAACATCGTGCGTACCCTGCGCTCGGCCCACGCCCGGCGCATCGCGCTATCCGGCTCAAGCCGCGCCAAGCTGCGCGAGGCCAAGGCCGAACTGGAGCGCCTGCGCCGCGAAGAACCGGACAACTTCGGCGACATCCAGGAAGTGGAGGCGGAGATCGAGCGCCTCAGCGCGCGCATCCACCGCGTGCCCTTCCTCGACACCTTCGACCTCAAGTACAACCTGCTGACCAAGCAGCCCAACCCCAGCTCCAAGGCCGTGATGTTCTGCCTGATGGACGTGTCCGGCTCCATGACCCAGGCCACCAAGGACATCGCCAAGCGCTTCTTCATCCTTCTGTACCTGTTCCTCAAGCGCAACTACGACAAGATCGACGTGGTGTTCATCCGCCACCACACCAGTGCCAAGGAAGTGGACGAGGAGGAGTTCTTCTATTCCCGCGAGACAGGCGGCACCATCGTCTCCAGCGCCCTGAAACTGATGCAGGAAGTGATGGCCGAGCGCTACCCGATCAACGAGTGGAACATCTACGCCGCCCAGGCGTCGGACGGCGACAACTGGAACGATGATTCGCCGATCTGCCGGGATATATTGATCAATCAGATCATGCCGTTCGTGCAGTACTTCACCTACGTCGAGATCACCCCACGCGAGCACCAGGCGCTGTGGTTCGAGTACGAGCAAGTGGCCGAGGCGTTCGCCGACAGCTTCGCCCAGCAGCAACTGGTTTCCGCAGCGGACATCTACCCGGTGTTCCGCGAACTCTTCCAGCGTCGTCTGGTGAGCTGAGGGCCGAGTCATGAGTGCCACTGCCAAGAAACGTGAACCGCTGTCCACCGGTTCGGAATGGACCTTCGAGCTGATTCGCGCCTATGACCGCGAAATCTCGCGCATCGCTGAACGCTATGCGCTGGACACCTACCCGAACCAGATCGAAGTCATCACCGCCGAACAGATGATGGATGCCTACGCCTCGGTCGGCATGCCGCTGGGCTACCACCACTGGTCCTACGGCAAGCACTTCCTCGCCACCGAGAAAGGCTACAAGCGCGGGCAGATGGGCCTGGCCTACGAGATCGTGATCAACTCCGACCCGTGCATCGCCTACCTGATGGAGGAGAACACCATCTGCATGCAGGCGCTGGTGATCGCCCATGCCTGCTACGGCCACAACAGCTTCTTCAAGGGCAACTACCTGTTCCGCACCTGGACCGATGCCAGCTCGATCATCGATTACCTGGTGTTCGCCAAGCAGTACATCATGCAGTGCGAGGAGCGCTACGGCATCGACGCGGTGGAGGAGCTGCTCGACTCCTGCCATGCCCTGATGAACTACGGCGTCGACCGCTACAAGCGGCCCTATCCGATCTCCGCCGAGGAGGAGCGCAAGCGCCAGAAGGACCGCGAAGAGCACCTGCAGAAACAGATCAACGACCTCTGGCGCACCATCCCGCGCAGCGCCGACAAAGGCGGCGAGAAAGACAGCAAACGCTTCCCGGCCGAACCGCAGGAAAACATCCTCTACTTCCTGGAGAAACACGCGCCACTGCTGGAGCCCTGGCAGCGCGAGGTGATCCGCATCGTGCGCAAGATCGCCCAGTACTTCTACCCGCAACGCCAGACCCAGGTGATGAACGAAGGCTGGGCCACCTTCTGGCACTACACGCTGATGAACGACCTGTACGACGAGGGCCTGGTCACCGACGGCTTCATGATGGAGTTCCTGCAGTCGCACACCAGCGTGGTCTACCAGCCGCCATTCGACAGCCCCTACTACAGCGGCATCAACCCCTATGCCCTGGGCTTCGCCATGTACCGTGACATTCGCCGCATCTGCGAGGAGCCCACCGACGAGGACAAGCACTGGTTCCCCGACATCGCCGGCAGCGACTGGCTGACCACCGTCAAGTTCGCCATGACCAGCTTCAAGGACGAGAGCTTCATCCTGCAGTTCCTCTCGCCCAAGGTGATCCGCGACTTCAAGCTGTTCGGCATCCTCGACGACGACCAGAAGGACGAGTTGCTGGTGCCGGCCATTCACGACGAGTCCGGCTACCGCACCATCCGCGAACTGCTCGCCGCGCAGTACAACCTGGGCAACCGCGAGCCCAACGTGCAGATCTGGAACATCGACCGGCGCGGCGACCGCTCGCTGACCCTGCGCCACCAGCAGCACGACCGCAAGCCACTGGGCGATTCCACCGAGGAAGTGCTCAAGCACCTGCACAGGCTGTGGGGCTTCGATATCCACCTGGAGGTCTGCCAGGGCGACCAGCTGATCACCACCCAGCACGTGCCGCCACGCAGCAGCGCCGAGGGGGACAGCGAGTACCCACGTCTGGATCTGGTGATACCACCCATTTGATCGGTTGCCGAAGATCGCAGCAGATACCAGCATCGCAGGCAGACTCCGCGAGAGACAGCGCATGCGAATCTTTCTGGTGCTCCTGTTGTGCCTGGGGCTGGCCACCTGCGCCAGCCACGTGCCGCAGGCGCGCATCCTCAGCCCGGCCGATGCCTCGCTCGCCGGGCAACACAGCTACGAACTGATCGACCCACAGCGCAGCCTGGAGGGTGAGCCTCCCTTTCCCGAGCGCTATCGCCAGTTGCCTCAGCTGCTGCGTCACGGCCTGTCCGCCCGCGGCTATCACCAGAGCCGTCCACCCCAGCTGCGCGTCTACTACTGGCTGGCCGTGCAGGACAGCCCGCTGACGTTCAAGGTCGACACGCCTGCGCCCAACCCTCTGGGCCCGTACCAGGCCATGCATCGCCTGCGTGACGAGACCGGCGTGCTGCGCCTGCGTCTGACCGACCTGGACGGTGACATCCTCTGGGAAGGCGTGATCAGCACCGGGCTGAGCCCGGCGCACGACAGCGCCGAGCTGCTGGAGCGTGCCACCCAGGCGCTGACCGAGCAGATCCCCCTGGCCACGCCATAGGCAGCGCCGCAAGCAGCAGCCAATCGGCTCGGGCCCACGCAGCCCGGGCCAATCTTCGATATCCTCTGCGCTCAGTGGAGGATCAGACATGCAGATCTACAAAGTCGGCGGCGCCGTGCGCGACCGCCTGCTCGGGCGACCGGTCACCGATATCGACCGGGTGGTGGTCGGCGCCGATGCCGAGCAGATGCTCGCGCTCGGCTATCGGCCGGTCGGCGAGGACTTCCCGGTATTCCTCCACCCGCAGAGCGGGGAGGAATATGCCCTGGCCCGCACCGAGCGCAAGAGCGGGCGCGGTTACGGCGGTTTCACCTTTCATGCCAGCCCCGACGTCACCCTGGAAGAGGACCTGATCCGCCGCGACCTGACCATCAACGCCATGGCCGAGGACGATCAGGGTACGCTGTTCGACCCCTACGGCGGTCAGCGGGATCTTGCCGCGCGCGTACTGCGCCACGTTTCCCCGGCCTTCGCCGAAGATCCGCTGCGGGTCCTGCGCGTCGCCCGTTTCGCCGCACGCTATGCGCCACTGGGCTTCAGCGTGGCGGAGGAGACCCTGGCCCTGATGCGCCAGCTGGCCGAATCCGGCGAACTGGCGCACCTCACCGCCGAGCGCAGCTGGAAGGAAATTTCCCGCGCCCTGATGGAGCCGCGCCCGGATGTGTTCGTCCAGGTACTGCGTGACTGCGGCGCCCTCGCGGCCCTGCTGCCTGAGGTCGACGCCCTGTTCGGCGTGCCGCAACCAGCCGCGCACCACCCGGAGATCGACACCGGCGTGCACGTACTCAGCGTGCTGCAACAGTGTGCCGAGCATGAGCAGCCGCTGAGCGTGCGCTGGGCCAGCCTGCTGCACGATGTCGGCAAGGGCCTGACGCCGGCCGAGCAATGGCCACGGCATATCGCCCATGAGCACCTGGGGCTGAACCTGATCCAGGCGATCAACGAACGCTGCAAGGTGCCGCGCGACTGCGCCGAGCTGGCCTTGCTGGTTGGCGAGTTCCATACCCATGGCCACCGTGCGCGGGAACTGCGCGCCTCGACACTGCTGGAGCTGCTGCAACGCTTCGATGTGTTCCGCCGCCCGCAACGTTTCGCCGAATTCGTCGCGGCCTGCGAGATGGACGCACGCGGGCGCCTGGGCCTGGAGCAACGCGACTATCCGCAGGCCGCCTACCTGCTGGGCGCTGCCGAAGTCGCGCGCCAGGTAGCGGTGAAGCCGTTGCTGGAGAAGGGCTACAAGGGTGCTGAACTGGGTGAAGCGCTCAATCGCGAACGCCTTAACGCACTCAAGGCCTACAAGGAACGCGAGCAAGCCTAGCCCGGATGCAATCCGGGGCGGCATGCGAGCAGGTCGCGGATTCCATTCGGCTACGACCGAACGCCCGCCGTAGCCTCAAGGCACGGCATCTCCAGGCACTTGCAGCCGGGTTCGGTGCTACGCGGACGCCAGCAGTTCGGCCGGTGTCAGCGCGCTGTCACGCCACTGGAAGGCGGCCGGCCAGAGCTGCTGGTCGATCTGCGCCGAGCCCCAGAGCTCGGCGAACGAGCGGCCGTCGAGCGGGTGGCAGGTCTCGGGAGCCAGCAGCGCCAGCGGCCAGAGCACGAAGGCATTCTTGAGAATCTCGGCACGCGGCAGGATCAGGCCGTTGAAGTTGCCCACCTGCTCGCCATACAGCAGCACGTCGATATCCAGCGGCAAGCCCTTGCGGTCCGGGGCATAGCGACCGTTGTCGGCTTCGATGAACTTCAGCCGGCGGTCCAGTTCCAGCAGCGGCAGCTCGGTGTCCCCGGCCACCACCAGGTTGAAGAAATTGCCGCTCTTGATGCCCACGGCATGGCTCTCGAACACGGGCGAGCAGCGCATGTTGCCGAGCATTGCGGCCAGCGCCTCGAGCCCGGCGACGAGATGCGTCTCGCGCTCGATATTGCTACCGAGACCGAGAAAGACCCGAGTCAGAGACATCCGCGCTCGATCTCCACACCCACGCCACCACGCGCCGCCGGCACGGCGCCGGGCTTGGTCAGCTTCAGGCGTATCCAGGGAATGTCGAACTCGGCCATCAGGGTCTGCACCAGGCGTTCGGCGAAGGTTTCCACCAGGATGAACTGCGACTCGGCGGCGAACGCCTGAATGCGCGTGGAAACGCTGGCGTAGTCGAGCGCCAGGTTGAGGTCGTCACCGGCCGCAGCCGGGCGGTTGTCCCAGGCCATGTGCAGATCCAGCAGCAGGCACTGGCGAATCTCGCGCTCCCAATCGTAGGCGCCGATCACCGTGTCGACCTCCAGCCCCTCGATAAATACTCTGTCCACCCACACTCTCCGCGCCACGACAAGGGCGCCGTACCTCGTTAGAATCGGCCCACCCCATGCCCTGGAATGGCCACCATGTTCTGGCTTCTGGCGATCCTCGCCTATCTGCTCGGCTCGTTGTCCTTCGCCATCCTGCTCAGTCGCCTCGCAGGCGGCCCTGACCCGCGCGCCAGCGGCTCGGGCAACCCCGGCGCCACCAACATGTTGCGGGTGGCTGGCAGGAAGCTCGCCGTCATGACCCTGATCGGCGACCTGCTCAAGGGCCTGCTGCCGATCCTGATCGCCAAGCTGCTGGGCCTCGGCCTGCACCAGCAAGCCTGGATCGGCCTGGCTGCGGTGGTCGGCCACCTGTACCCGCTGTACTTCCGCTTTCGCGGCGGCAAGGGCGTGGCCACTGCCGCCGGCATGTTACTCGGGCTCTACCCACCCGCGGCACTGCTCGCCCTGGCGGCCTGGGCCCTGGTGTTCCTGCTGACCCGCACCAGCTCGCTGGCCTCGCTGATCGCCACACCGCTGACGCTGCCCCTGCTGGCCTGGCAACAACCCGCCGCCCTGCTGCCCGCCTGCGTACTGACCGGCCTGATCGTCTGGCGCCATCGCAACAACCTGCGCGATCTGTTCGCCGGGCGCGAGCGCCGTTTCTGAACGACCGGCAGGAAAGAGTTCGCGGCTGAAGCTGCTCCTGCGGGGCACACCCTCAGTCAGATCGCCGGCAGCGACTCCATCGGCCAACGCGCCTGCACCTTGATCGCCAGATCCTCGTGCTGCCCGGCCAGCAGACGCTGGCAACCGGCATAGGCGATCATCGCGCCGTTATCGGTACAGAAGCGCGGGCGAGCATAGAACACCTTGCCCTTCATCTCGCCCAGCATGCGCTCCAGATGCTCACGCAGAGCCTTGTTCGCACTCACGCCGCCAGCGATCACCAGGCTCTTCAGCCCCGTCTGCTTGAGCGCACGCTTGCACTTGATGGTCAGAGTCTCGACGACTGCCTGCTGGAAGGCCAGCGCGATGTCGCGACGGGCTTGATCGAGGTCGTCATCGCCGTCACGGCACTGCTGCCAGGTATTCAGGGCGAAGGTCTTGAGGCCGCTGAAACTGAAGTCCAGGCCCGGGCGATCGGTCATCGGCCGCGGGAAGACGAAACGCCCCGGCGTACCCTGCTCGGCCAGCTTGGCGATCTCCGGGCCGCCGGGGTAATTCAGCCCCATCAGCTTGGCCGTCTTGTCGAAGGCTTCACCTGCCGCGTCATCCAGCGACTCGCCGAGCAGCTGGTACTGGCCGATGCCATCGACGCGCACCAGCTGCGTGTGGCCGCCCGACACCAGCAAGGCGACGAACGGAAACGCCGGCGGCTGCTCTTCGAGCATCGGCGCCAGCAGGTGACCTTCCATATGGTGTACACCGACCGCCGGGATGCCCCAGGCGAAGGCCAGCGCCTGCGCACAGGAGGCGCCCACCAGCAGCGCACCAACCAGGCCGGGCCCGGCGGTGTACGCCAGCGCGTCGATATCGCCCGGCGCGCGGCCGGCCTCGTCGAGCACCTGGCGAATCAGCGGCAGCATGCGCTTGACGTGGTCGCGCGAGGCCAATTCGGGCACCACACCGCCATATACACGGTGCAGATCGATCTGACTGAACAATGCGTCGGCCAGCAGGCCGCGCTCACTGTCATAGAGCGCGACGCCGGTTTCATCGCAGGAGGTTTCCAATCCCAGTACGAGCATGGAGCTTGAGCCTTGGTTTGCCGCGTGGAACAAAGGCGCGCATGATAAGCGCCGCCCGGCGGAGCGGCCAGCGCTTTTCGATCAGAGGGCTTTGCATTCCTCGGCCCGAGACGGTAACATCCGCAACCCTTAAAAACCGACGCACCCCGAGCCACATTGCCGGGTACGCGTTAACCCGGTAATTAAAGATAGGTACGACCTGGATGCCAGCCGTCAAAGTTAAAGAGAACGAACCCTTCGACGTAGCCCTGCGTCGTTTCAAGCGCTCCTGCGAAAAAGCCGGTGTACTGGCTGAAGTCCGTAGCCGCGAATTCTACGAAAAGCCGACCGCTGAGCGTAAGCGCAAGGCCGCTGCCGCTGTTAAGCGTCACGCCAAGAAAGTGCAGCGCGAGCAGCGCCGCAGCGTTCGCCTGTACTAATACCGTACACGCCACGCTCGAATGCCCGGCTTCGGCCGGGCATTGCATTTACAGAACTCCGCTTCGCCAACTGGCGAATGGCCGGAGTTTTTTGCATTTCTACCCACCGCTGTTCCGCGCCCGCGCCGGACAGTATGCTGAGCACCCATGGCCGGCCTGATCCCGCAATCCTTCATCGATGACCTGCTCAACCGCACCGACATCGTCGATGTGGTGAGTTCGCGCATCCAGCTGAAGAAGACCGGCAAGAACTACAGCGCCTGCTGCCCGTTCCACAAGGAGAAGACCCCCTCCTTCACCGTCAGCCCGGACAAGCAGTTCTACTACTGCTTCGGCTGCGGCGCCGGCGGCAATGCCCTCGGCTTCGTCATGGACCACGATCAACTGGAATTCCCCCAGGCGATCGAGGAACTGGCCAAGCGCGCCGGCATGGACGTGCCACGCGAGGAAAGCGGTCGCGGACACAAGCCCCGGCAACCGGTCGACTCGCCGCTCTACCCGCTGCTCAACGCCGCCGCCGAGCACTATCGCCAGGCGCTGAAGAGTCATCCGCAGCGCAAGTACGCCGTGGAATACCTCAAGGGGCGCGGCCTGACCGGCGAAATCGCCCGCGACTTCGGCCTCGGCTTCGCCCCACCCGGCTGGGACAACCTGCTCAAGCAGCTGGGCGGCGACGCCCTGCAGCAGAAGGTCATGATCGACGCCGGCCTGCTGATCGAGAACGCCGAGAACGGCCGGCGCTACGACCGCTTCCGCGACCGCATCATGTTCCCCATCCGCGACAGCCGCGGACGGGTGATCGCCTTCGGCGGCCGGGTACTGGGCGACGACAAGCCCAAGTACCTCAACTCACCGGAAACCCCGGTGTTCCACAAGGGCCAGGAGCTCTACGGCCTGTACGAGGCCCGCAAGCACAACCGCGACCTCGACGAGATCATGGTGGTCGAGGGCTACATGGACGTCATCGCCCTGGCCCAGCAGGGCCTGCGCAATGCCGTGGCGACCCTGGGCACGGCGACCAGCGAGGAGCACCTCAAGCGCCTGTTCCGCATCGTGCCCAGCGTGCTGTTCTGCTTCGACGGCGATGCCGCCGGGCGCAACGCCGCCTGGCGCGCCCTGGAGTCGACCCTGTCGAGCCTGCAGGACGGCCGCCGCGCGCGCTTCCTGTTCCTGCCCGACGGCGAAGACCCGGACACCCTGGTGCGCGCCGAAGGCACCGACGCCTTCCGCGCCCGCATCAACCAGCACGCACAACCGCTGGCCGACTACTTCTTCCAGCAACTGAGCGAGGAAGCCGACCCGCGCTCGCTGGAAGGCAAGGCGCACCTGGTGACCCTGGCCGCGCCGCTGATCGACAAGATTCCCGGCAACAACCTGCGCGCCCTGATGCGTCAGCGCCTGAGCGAGATCACCGGCCTGTCCGGCGAAGCCCTCAGCCAGGTCGCCAGCAGCCCGCGCAGCCCGGCACCCAGCCCAGCCAGCCCAGCGCCCGGCAGCGACTACCCGGACTACGGCGACATCCCCGACAGCGCCTACTACGACAGCCTGCCGGACGTCGGCGGCTACGAGCAGCCGGCGCCGCCGCAACAGCAGTACTACGAACGCAGCAACGAAGGCGGCAAGGGCAACTGGAAGAAGGACGGCGGCAAGTGGAACAAGAAAGGCAAGGGTGACTTCGCGCCGCGTGCCCCACGCACCGCCGTCAGCGTCGAATCACCGCATCTGATCGCCCTGCGCACCCTGCTGCACCATCCGCAGCTGGCGCAGAAGGTCGAGGATGTCAGCCACTTCGCCGACGAAGACGACACCTACGCCCAGTTGCTGGTGGCGCTGGTCGGCGCCCTGCAGAAGACGCCCAACCTGCGCTCGCTGCAGCTGATCGCCCGCTGGCACGGCACCGAACAGGGCCGCCTGCTGCGGGCACTGGCGGAGAAAGAATGGCTGATCAAAGGCGACAACCTTGAACAGCAGTTTTTCGACACCATTACTACACTTGCACACAACCAATCGCAGAGGCGGCGTGAAAAGGCGCTCCGCAGCATCATGCAGAAAAGCCCCAGCGAGCTCACCGACGAGGAGAAGACCTTGCTCAGAGAGCACTACAGCCTGACCTCCTCGCAGAGCAGCAAGTCCCCAACTGGCGCCTAAAGCCTGAACTGAGGTATAATCCTCGGCTTGTTTTCAGCCCGCCAAGACCTTCAGTGGATAGGGTGTTATGTCCGTAAAAGCGCAACAGCAATCTCGTTTGAAAGAATTGATCAGCCGTGGTCGCGAGCAGGGTTACCTGACGTACGCGGAGGTCAATGACCACCTGCCGGAAGACATTTCCGATCCGGAACAGGTGGAAGACATCATCCGCATGATCAACGACATGGGGATCAACGTATTCGAGAGTGCTCCGGATGCGGACGCCCTGTTGTTGGCCGAAGCCGACACCGACGAAGCCGCTGCCGAAGAAGCCGCTGCCGCCCTCGCTGCCGTTGAGACCGATATCGGCCGTACCACTGACCCGGTGCGCATGTACATGCGTGAAATGGGTACCGTGGAACTGCTGACCCGCGAAGGCGAGATCGAGATCGCCAAGCGCATCGAGGAAGGCATCCGCGAAGTCATGAGCGCCATCGCTCACTTCCCCGGCACCGTCGACGGCATCCTCGCCGAGTACAACCGCGTCACCACCGAAGGCGGCCGCCTGGCCGAAGTCCTCAGTGGCTACATCGACCCGGATGACGGCAGCGTGCCCGACGAAGCCGCCGCCCCCGTTCCCGTCAAGGAAGGCGCCGCCGCTGAAGAAAGCGACGACGAAGACGAGGAAGAAGATGGCGACGACGAGGAAGAAGAAGGCGATGGCGGCCCGGACCCGGAAGAAGCGGCGCGCCGTTTCAATGCCGTGGCCGAGCAGCAGGACAAGGTCCAGAAGGCCCTGAAGAAGCATGGCCGTGGCAGCAAGCAGGTCACCGACGAGCTGGCCGCCCTGGCCGAGCTGTTCATGCCGATCAAGCTGGTGCCCAAGCAGTACGACGCCCTGGTCATCCAGGTGCGCAGCGCCCTCGACCGTCTGCGTGCGCAAGAGCGCGCCATCATGCAGCTGTGCGTACGTGATGCGCGCATGCCGCGTGCCGACTTCCTGCGCCTGTTCCCGGGCAATGAAGTCGACATGGACTGGTCCGCCGACCTGGCCAAGGGCAAGGCCAAGTACGCCGAAGCCCTGGGCAACCTGCAGGCCGACATCCAGCGCTGCCAGCAGAAGCTCGCCGACCTGGAAGCCGAGTGCAGCCTGAGCCTGGCCGAGATCAAGGACATCAACCGTCGCATGTCCATCGGTGAGGCCAAGGCCCGCCGCGCCAAGAAGGAAATGGTCGAGGCGAACCTGCGTCTGGTGATCTCCATCGCCAAGAAGTACACCAACCGCGGCCTGCAGTTCCTCGACCTGATCCAGGAAGGCAACATCGGCCTGATGAAGGCGGTGGACAAGTTCGAATACCGTCGCGGCTACAAGTTCTCGACCTACGCCACCTGGTGGATTCGCCAGGCGATCACCCGCTCGATCGCCGACCAGGCGCGCACCATCCGTATCCCGGTGCACATGATCGAGACCATCAACAAGCTCAACCGCATCTCCCGTCAGATGCTTCAGGAAATGGGTCGCGAGCCCACTCCGGAAGAGCTGGGTGAGCGCATGGAAATGCCCGAGGACAAGATCCGCAAGGTATTGAAGATCGCCAAAGAGCCGATCTCCATGGAAACCCCGATCGGCGACGACGAAGATTCGCACCTGGGCGACTTCATCGAGGACAGCACCATGCAGTCCCCGATCGACGTAGCCACGGTCGAAAGCCTCAAGGAAGCCACGCGCGAAGTACTGGCCGGCCTCACCGCCCGTGAAGCCAAGGTCCTGCGCATGCGCTTCGGCATCGACATGAACACCGACCACACCCTCGAGGAAGTCGGCAAGCAGTTCGATGTTACCCGCGAGCGTATTCGTCAGATCGAAGCCAAGGCACTGCGCAAGCTGCGCCACCCGACGCGAAGCGAGCATCTGCGCTCCTTCCTCGACGAGTGATACCAGAACCCCCGGCCCAGGCCGGGGGTTTTGCTTTCCGGGCACTTGCCCCGCCTTCTTCCAATCACACGCCAACCGCGCAATCAAACTGCCATCTCGACGCCGGCGGTCTACACTGCGACCTTATTGATCCCGAAACGAGGCCGTTATGTTCCGCTTGCCGGCCATTGTGCTGTTGTGCCTGGCGTATTGGATGACCCCGGCCCAAGCCCTGACACTCGACGAGGACGAGCGCGCCTGGCTGGCAGCCAACCCGGAGCTGCGCCTGGGCGTCGACGCGTCCTGGCCACCCTTCGAATTTCGCGACGCCCAGGGCAACTACCTGGGCCTCACCGCCGACTACGTCCGCCTCATCGAAAGCCGCCTTGGCGTGAAGCTCGAACCCATCGAGTCGAGCGACTGGAGCGCGGTGCTGCAACAGGCGCGCAGCGGCCAGCTCGACCTGCTGCCCGGTGTCATGTCCACCCCCGAGCGCCAGGAGTACCTCACCTTCACCCGTCCGTACCTGGACTTCCCCATCATCATCCTGGCCCGCGACGGCGGCCCGCAACCGCAGAAACTCGACGACCTGTATGGTCTGAAAGTCGCCGTGGTCGCCAACTACGCGCCCCACGAACTGCTGCGCCAGCGCCACCCCGACCTCAACCTGCTGCCGCTACCCAGCGTAGCCGCGGCCCTGCAGGCGCTGGCCACCCACCAGGCCGACGCCATGGTCGGCGACCTCGCATCCAGCGTCTGGAGCCTGCGCCAGCTCAAGCTGGACGGCCTGTACATCAGCGGCGAAACGCCCTACCGCTACCAGCTGGCCATGGCCGCACCGCGTGGCCAGAGCATGCTGGTCGGCATCCTCGACAAGCTGTTCGCCGAACTCAGCGCCGACGAAATCGAGGCGCTGCAGGAGCCCTGGGTCGGCAGCGTGCTCGACCGCCGCGCATTCTGGCATCAGGCCCTGCTCTATGGCCTGCCCGCCCTGCTCGCGCTGCTGGCCGTCATCGCCATCATCCTGCGCATCAACCATCGCCTGAAGCAGGAGATGCGCAACCGCGAAGCGCTGGAGCAGGAACTGCACAGCAGCGAGCAGCACTTTCGCGACATGGTCGAAAGCCTCTCGGCCATCACCTGGGAGGCCGAGACGAGCGGGCTGAACTACACCTACGTCTCGCCCCACGCGGAGACGCTGCTCGGCTACCCGCTGCACGAATGGCTGGAACCCGGTTTCTGGCAACGCCACCTGCACCCCGACGATCATCAGCGCGCCTTGCGCAGCTGCCTCGAGCAATGTGCCGCCGGCGAGGATCACGCCCTGGAGTACCGCCTGATCGCCGCCGACGGACGAACCGTCTGGGTGCGGGACATCGTCACCCTGCTGCAACGCGACGACCGCCAGGTGGTGCGCGGGCTGATGGTCGACATCAGCGAAGCCAAGCAGACCGAGCACGCGCTACGCCTCTCCGAGCAGAAGTTCGCCTCGGTCTTCCAGCAGTGCCCGGACGCCCTGATCATCGCCCGCCGCGTCGATGGTGTGCTGCTCGAGGTCAACACCGCGTTCACCGAACAGACCGGTATCGGCATCGAGCAGGCCATCGGCAAGACCGCCACCGAACTCGACCTCTGGGGCACGCCGGGGATCGGCCCGAGCCTGCTGCTGCGCCTGCAGGAAAACAGCGTGCGCAACCTGGAGATGCCCTTTCGCCGGGCCGACGGCAGCCTCTTCACCGGGCTCATCTCGGCCAGCTCCTTCGTACTCGACAATACGCCGGCGCTGGTGGTCGTGGTGCGCGACATCAGCCAGCTGAAGAGCACCCAGCAACAGTTGCAGATATCCGAGGAGAAGTTCGCCAAGGCCTTCCATGCCTCGCCCGACGGCCTGCTGATCACCCGCCTGCGGGACGGCCTGCTGGTGGAAGCCAACGAGGGCTTCAGCCGCATCACCGGCTACAGCTTCGACGAGATCGGCAAGCACAGCACCCTCAGCCTGGGCATCTGGGCCAACCCGCAGGACCGCGAACGCCTGGTCCGGCAGATTCGCGAACAGGGCAGCGTGCGCGAGATGATCGCCCCGGTGCGCAACAAGAACGGTCAGCTGCGCCTCTGCGAACTCTCCGCACAACCACTGCCCATTGGCGGTGACGAGTGTCTGCTGACCATCGCCCGCGACATCACCGAACGCCAGCAGATGCAGGAAGAACTGCAGCAGGCCGCCACCGTCTTCGAGAGCACCGCCGAAGGCGTCATGATCACCGACCTCGAACAGCGCATCACCGCCGTCAACCGCGCCTTCACCCAGATCACCGGCTACAGCGAGGCCGAAGCCCTCGGCCAGCGCCCCAGCCTGCTGTCCTCCGGGCAGCACGACAACGCCTTCTACGCCGCCATGTGGCACAGCCTTGCTGCCAACGGCCACTGGCAGGGCGAGATCTGGAACCAGCGCAAGAATGGCGAGCTCTACCCCGAGTGGCTGACCATCAGCGCCGTGCGCAACGCCGACAACCAGATCACCCACTTCGTTGGCGTATTCGCCGACATCTCCAGCCTCAAGCATGCCCAGGCGCGACTCGACCACCAGGCCCACCACGACCCGCTGACCGGCCTGCCCAACCGTCTGCTGTTCGAGAATCGCCTGCGCAGCGCGCTGGACGGCTCGCGCGCCAACGACCAGCTGGGCGCCGTGCTGTTCCTCGACCTCGACCGCTTCAAGCAGATCAACGACAGCCTCGGCCACCCGGTCGGCGACCAGCTGCTCAAGGCCATCGCCGCACGCCTGAAACAGCAGCTGCGCGATGTCGACACCGTGGCTCGTCTCGGCGGTGACGAGTTCATCATCCTGCTGCCCGGCCTGCACCAGGAGCAGGACGCCGAGCAGGTCGCGCAGAAACTGCTGGAATGTTTCCGCGCGCCCTTCGCCCTGGATCACCACGAGTTCTTCATCAGCGCCAGCATCGGCATCAGCCTCTACCCGAAGGACGGCATCGATGTCGCCACGCTGATCAAGAACGCCGACGCGGCCATGTACCAGTCCAAGGCCAAGGGTCGCAACCGCTGCGAGTTCTACACCCGCTCGCTGACCTTCCAGGTCAACGAACGCATGGCCATGGAGCAGGAGCTGCGCCGCGCCCTGGAGCGCGACGAACTGTGCCTGTTCTACCAGCCCAAGTACTGCCTGCGCAGCCAGGCCCTGGTGGGCGCCGAAGCGCTGGTGCGCTGGCCGCACCCGGTGTTCGGCGACATCCCGCCGGATCGCTTCATCCCGGTGGCCGAAGAGAGCGGGCTGATCCTGCCGCTGGGCGACTGGGTGCTGGCGGAGGCCTGCCGCCAGTTGCAGGAATGGCAGGACAACGGCCACGCCTTCGGCCCCCTCTCGGTCAACCTGGCCGGCGCGCAGCTGCACCAGCCGAGCCTGCTGCCGCGCATCAGCGAGCTGCTGCAGCGCCACGACCTGCAGCCGGAGCTGCTGCAGCTGGAGATCACCGAGAACTTCATCATGAGCCAGTCCGGCGAAGCGCTGGACATCCTCCACCGCCTCAAGGACCTCGGCGTGCAGCTGGCCATCGACGACTTCGGCACCGGCTACTCCTCGCTCAGCTACCTCAAGCGCCTGCCGCTGGACGTGCTGAAGATCGACCAGTCATTCATTCGCGGCCTGCCGGACGACCCGCACGACCTGGCCATTACCCGCGCCATCATCGCCCTGGGCAACAGCATGCAACTGACGGTGATCGCCGAAGGCGTGGAAACCAAGGCGCAGGAACTCTGCCTGGCCGCCGAAGGTTGCCTGCAGATTCAGGGCTACGTGGTCAGCCGCCCGCTCTCCTCCGAAGCCTTCACCCGGAAATTTCTCTCGCCCGGTCAAGCGGTTGGCGCCGACGAGAGCGCGCCGGTATAATCCGCCGGCCTTCTGGGGGCCTATAGCTCAGTTGGTTAGAGCAGAGGACTCATAATCCTTTGGTCCACGGTTCGAGTCCGTGTGGGCCCACCACCTTCAAAGCCGCGCACTGCGCGGCTTTCGCGTTTATGACCCAAGCCTGCTAAGGCCTCATGTCACTGCATCCACGAATGCCGTGCTCGATTCGGCTCATGGAATGAGCCGAATAGCGCCTCTAATCGGCTCACCCTGAATACCTCCAAACTGCTGCTTCAGAGCAGACGCTTGTCGGCCAGTCGCCCCACACGTTGCCCTTAAGACAATAGTCGCGATCCCCTTGAGCCCTTGAAAGCAATTAGCCATTATCCGGGTGCGCCAGGCATCAGGATTTCGGCACACCTGCTCGCCTCTCCATCAAGCAGCTCGGCTCAAGGAAGAAAATGGATTACAGCCCGATAGTCGCCCAGGTCTGGGGCATGCTGGCCTGGTTCATCCCGGCAGCCCTGCTGATCGGCCTGCTCAAATCGCCTTGGGCCAAGGGGCAGATCGGTGAACTGCTAGTGCGCCTGTTCGCCCATTGGCAGCTGGACAAGCAGACCTACCGCCGCCTGCACAACGTCACCCTGAACACGCCGGACGGCACCACGCAGATCGACCACGTATTCCTCTCGCCCTACGGCATCTTCGTGCTGGAAACGAAGAACATGAGCGGCTGGATCTTCGGCAGCGAAAAGCAGGCGCAGTGGACGCAGAAGCTCTACAAACGCACCTTCAAATTCCAGAACCCGTTGCGCCAGAACTACAAACACCTCAAAGCCCTGGAAGCCACCCTTGGCGTCAGCCCAGAACACCTGCATTCGGTCATCACCTTCGTCGGCGGCAGCACCTTCAAGACCGAAGTGCCGGCCAACGTGACCCAGGGCATCGGCTTTATCCGCTATATCCAGTCATTCCAGCAGGCGGTATTCAGCGAGGCTGAAGTCGACGCCATGCTGCAAGCTCTGCAAACCGGACGCCGCGCACCTAGCCTCGCCACCCACCGCGAGCATGTGCAAAACCTCAAGCGCCGTAGTGATCCCGCATTAGAGAGGCAATGCCCGAAATGCGGCAGTGCGCTGCTGATCCGCACCGTGAAATCTGGGCCGAAAGCGGGGCAGCAGTTTTGGGGATGTTCGGCTTTCCCGAAGTGCAGAACCATGCAGAGCCTTTAGCACGCAGCCCTAACATCAATTTTGCGTATGGAGTCGCAATGTCCGTCCCAACCTACGACCAGTTCATTGAACCGATCCTGCGCTACCTGGCCGCCACGCCCGAAGGCGCGCCAGCACGTGACGCGCATGAGGCCGCTGCTGATGCGCTGAACCTGTCGGAAGCACAGCGCCAAGAGCTAATCGCCAGCGGCCAAGCCACTTACAAAAACCGTGCAGGCTGGGCCCATGACCGACTCAAGCGCGCCGGCCTGTCCAGCAGCGCCAAACGTGGATACTGGAAGCTGACTGACGCCGGTTTTACCTATGCAGCCCAGCATCCCGCGCCTCTGACTGCGGATCAGGTCGAACAGCTCGCCATCGGCTTTATGAATGTAAAACTCAAAACCCCGACTGATGCTGTCCCACTCGACGGGCAAGAACAGCCTGCCCCCGCAGCCAACTCAGCCACTGTTAGCCCTGATGACCGCCTGGAGCAGGCGCTACGTGAGCTACGTGAGGCAACGGCTGCAGACCTGCTGGATAACCTCCTGCAGGTCAGCCCCAACCGCTTTGAAGTCATCGTGCTGGATGTGCTGCACAGCCTTGGCTACGGCGCTAGCCGCAGCGATCTGCAGCGCGTCGGCGGCAGCGGCGATGGTGGTATCGACGGTGTAATTTCGCTCGACAAGCTCGGACTAGAAAAGGTCTACGTCCAAGCCAAGCGCTGGCAAGGCACGGTTGGGCGGCCAGAACTGCAAGCTTTCTACGGCGCACTCGCAGGGCAAAAAGCCAAACGTGGAGTGTTTATCACCACCTCTGGTTTCACCGCCCAAGCAATCGACTTTTCCCGTTCAGTGGAGGGCATGGTGCTGGTCGACGGCAGTCGACTGGTCAACTTGATGATGGATCACGAGGTTGGAGTGACGTCGCGCCTGCTTAAGCTGCCAAAACTGGATAGCGACTACTTTGATGAGGAATGACTGGGAGAAAATAGTTATCTCCCTTTGTGTGAGCTAAAAGAAAGGAGTCTAAACGTGATCGTTCGCATTAACCGTCTTAAGCAGTTCGGTATTTTCAACGATTTCTACGGCACGAAGATTCAGACTTTCGGCAAGTACAATCTTATCTATGGTTGGAACGGGACAGGGAAATCAACCCTATCAAATCTGTTCTCGTGCTTTGAGCTTCGCTCGCTGGCTCCCCGCTTCAGTGCCGGTCAGTTCTCAATCGCTTTAGAGGACGGTTCAACCATCACGGAAACGACTCTTCCATCGTCCCAACTAAACATCCATGTGTTCAATCAACGTTTTATTCATGAGAACATTGACTGGGACAAGTCTGTGAAAAGCATTCTTCTCATTGCAAAAGAGAAGATTGATGACTTACAAAAACTAGAGAAACTGAAGGGGGAACTTCAATCAAAAAAAGAAGTCCCACGATGAAAAGATAAGCGATGTCAAAAAACAACGTGAAGCACTGGATAAGTTTCTGACCAATGCAGCAAAGAAAATGAAGCTTGGGCTTCAAGCAGTTGACACGAGCGATAGCTACTACCTGAATTATGACCGCCGCAAGCTCTCTGCTTTTATTCAGCAAAACAGTGCGGAAATTTTCAAAGCAGAGTCGGTTCTTCCAGATGACAAAATTATTAACCTGACGAATGCAGCCAAGCCCGACCAGCTTCCAAGCATAACTTTCGCCTCAACAGCCATTGAACCGGACTATTTTAAGAAAGCGGCAATTCGCCTCAGGGACTTGATCGGGACGACAGCCGTCAATCAAGCTATCCAAAGACTGACTGACAACCCCGATATACGCAAGTGGGTTCAAACCGGTTTAGAAATCCATAAGCAACATGACTCGCAATCCTGCGAATTCTGCGGATCGCCTGTCACCCAGCTTCGTACCGAAGCACTTGCCGCTCACTTCAGCAAAGAGTTTACAGACTTCCAAAACCGGCTACAGAGCGCTGCAACCTGGATTGAGTCTCAAGGTGCCCCAATCAATCAAATACCCGCACCCACGGCGTTTTATAAAGAACTATCTACTGACTTTGAGAGGCTTCAGAAGGAGTACACATCTGCTGCTGAGAAGATCAACCAGCAAGTGCAAGGATGGCGGGACGCTCTGAAAGCCAAAATTACAGACCCTGCCAAGACAGACATCCAGATTTCAGATGTAATTGAGGAGGATGTCACGAACTTTAATGAGACCCTGAAATCGATCATCGCACTCGTCGACAAGCACAACAATAAGACTTCAAACTTCAAGGCTGAGACCTCAAAAAGCAAAGTAAAACTGGAGCTTCACTTTGCTGCGGCCGAGGCACAAGAGTTTGACTATTCTGAAAGTGAGAAAAATTGCAACAATCTTGAGGCTGAGGCAAAGCTTGACTACACGGAAATTGAAAAACTCGACCAAGAGATTGCAGCAATAGAGGCGCTGCTCTCAAATGAGACGGTTGGGGCAAAGGAGTTCAATGACACCTTACACCGCTTCATTGGCCGCTCTGAGCTCTGCCTTAATTTCAACCAAAAGAAAAAGGGCTATGAAATAATCAGAAATGGATTAGGCGAGCATGATGGCAACTTGAGCGAAGGAGAGAAGACGGCAATTGCATTTGTCTACTTTATAACGAAGCTCAAAGAAAACGGAAACAACATAAAAGATACGATTGTCGTCGTCGACGACCCAGTCTCAAGTTTTGACTCCAACCATTTGTTTCATGCCTACTCATTCCTGAAAACTCAATGCACAGACGCAAAACAGCTTTTTGTATTAACTCATAACTTCACTTACTTCAAGCTGGTGAGAGACTGGTTTAGTGGGATGAACAGAAACAGGAGTAAAAAAGACAAACCGGAGAACTGCTTTTTCTATCGACTGGATGCACCACCTGGCTCGCCCCGCCATTCGTTGCTTGTTGACGCCGATGATTCGCTGAAAAACTACGGATCTGAGTATCACTACATCTTCAAGAAGCTCTATGAGTACAGGTCGCATACAACGCTTAACAGAGATGAAGCTTTCTTAACTGCAAATCTAGCCCGCAAGCTAATTGAGTCGTTCTTTACCTTCAAATATCCAAAGCGGAGAAACGACATCAGCCAGCTAATGGATGCTGGACTCAAAGATTGCACCATCACGACACCAGAGCTCAAAGAAAAAATCTACCGCTTTATAAACAAGTATTCGCATAGCGACGTAATTGAAATAACCGAGGAGTCGTCGGAAAATTTGGCAGGCGAAAGCCATAGCGTCATCGGCAACATTTTTCAGTGGATGGAAGAAGTAGACAAGAAGCATTATGACGAAATGACTCAAGTTGCGACGGCCTGATGGTGTGCAAAGTAAAACTGGTCTCTTGAGAAGATCGAATAAGACGCGGTAGCCGGGTGCCAGATACCTCGCGGATTAGCGAGTTTGGTTAAGCCTGCATCTGACGGGAAGCGAAATCTGACCGTTTCGCGGTACAAAAAACAGTACACTGACGGTACAGTGCCCAGCTTCTAAAGACTTCGCTAAATTACGCTTAACTCGCTCTACGGCGCCACTTTC
The DNA here is from genome assembly GCF_013357275.1 of Pseudomonas sp. BMW13. NCBI lineage: Bacteria > Pseudomonadati > Pseudomonadota > Gammaproteobacteria > Pseudomonadales > Pseudomonadaceae > Pseudomonas > Pseudomonas sp. BMW13. The sequence goes on from NZ_SUKD01000028.1 coordinate 70,743, forward strand.
AGCTAACTGTACCTGCGCTAAGCTACGCACGGTTTCACTGGGTTTGCAGCGTTTCTAGGCAACTCATAATCCTTTGCTCCACGATCCGAGTCTGCGTGGATCTGCCGTCTTCATAGCCGCGCACTGCTTGGCTTTCGCCTCCATAGGGCGGCCACAACCGCTTCACTCACTGACTTGATTGGCACTGCCTCCCGGCTCCAGCAAGGCCAATACCCATTGGCCTCGGCGACCTGTCATCCGAACGTCATGCTTTTACCGGAACCTTTGCCCTGTTCGCCCGGTCGGCTCTAAGAACCGTCGCCTCCGCGACGCCAGCAAAGGACGCGCGACATGCCAAACCGCGCCAGCAGAATCGACGCTGCACACCTTCATCTCGAACGACTATGGCAGCGTTATCAGCGGGTGCGCGCCGCCAGCGAGCGACTCTGCGAGCCGCTGGAGCGCGAGGACTACGTGATCCAGAGCATGCCGGACGTCAGCCCGCCGAAGTGGCATCTGGCGCATGTCACCTGGTTCTTCGAGGCCTTCGTGCTGCGGCCCTTCCGGCCCGGCTATCGCCCGCTGGATGAGCGCTACGACCACCTGTTCAATTCCTACTACCAGACCCACGGCACGCCCTTCGAACGCGCGCGGCGCGGGCTGTTGTCGCGGCCGACGGTGAGCGAGGTGTATGCCTACCGCAGCCATGTCGACCTGGCCATGGCGCAGTTGCTGACCCGGCAGAGCGGCGAGCTGGCCGACGAGATTCTGCAGCGTATCGAGCTGGGGCTGGAGCACGAGCAGCAGCATCAGGAGCTGCTGCTGATGGACATCAAGCACATCCTGGCACAGAACCCGCTGCGCCCGGTTTATCGTGACGACCTCAAGCCCGGCGCTGCTACAGCGGGCGAGCTGCAGTGGCTACGCTTTCCCGCCGGGCTGCGGCATGTCGGGCATGCCGGCGAGGGTTTCGCCTTCGATTGCGAGCGGCCGCGCCATCGGGTGTTCGTCGACGACTTCCAGCTGGCCAGCCGGCCGGTGAGCAACGGCGAGTACCTCGAGTTCATCCGCGCCGGCGGGTATCGCAGCACCGCGCTGTGGCTGGCGGATGGCTGGGACCATATCCAGCGCGCCGGCTGGCAGGCGCCGCTGTACTGGCTGCGTGAGGGCGACGACTGGCTGGAGCTGACCCTGGGCGGCCCGCGCGAGCTGGACCTCGCCGCACCAGTCTGCCACCTGAGCTACTTCGAGGCCGAGGCCTTCGCCACCTGGGCGCAGGCGCGCCTGCCACGTGAAGAGGAATGGGAAGTCGCCGCGCAGGACGAGCCGCTGTGGGGCAACTTCGTCGAGAGCGATCACCTGCAGCCGGTGGCCGCTGGCGCGGGCGAGGGCCTGCAGCAGCTCTACGGCGATGTCTGGGAATGGACCGCCAGCGCCTACCGGCCCTACCCCGGCTTTCGTCCGCTGGGCGGCAGCCTGGGTGAGTACAACGGCAAGTTCATGTCCGGGCAGATGGTGTTGCGCGGCGGCAGCTGCGCCACCCCCGAAGACCACGTTCGCCCCACCTATCGCAATTTCTTCTACCCCACGATGCGCTGGCAGTTCTCCGGCCTGCGCCTGGCCAAGGAGCTTTGAGCATGGCACTGGCACTGCGTAGCAACGAACGATCCCTGAGCCCGGAACAGGAGGCGTTGCGCGACGAGGCATTGCGCGGCTTCGCGGCCTGGCCGAAAACGATGTCGCCGAAGTTTTTCTACGATCACCGTGGCTCGCAGCTGTTCGAGCTGATCTGCCAGCAGCCCGAGTACTACCCGACGCGCACCGAGGAGACCATCCTGCGCCTGGCCGCGCAGGACATCGCCGCGCTGGCCGGGCGCAACGCCAGCCTCGTCGAACTGGGCAGTGGCGCCAGCCGCAAGATCCGCCTGTTGCTCGAAGCCCTGCGCCCGGCGCGCTACCTGGGTATCGATATCTCCCGCGAGTTCCTGCAGGCCAGCACCCGCCGCCTGGCCACAGACTATCGTTGGCTCGACGTACATGCCCTGTGCGCCGACTTCAGCCAACCGCTGAAGCTCCCCGGCGATGCACTGGGGCAACGCCCGCTGGCCTTCTTCCCTGGCTCCAGCATCGGCAACTTCGACCCGGACGAGGCGCGCGCCTTCCTGCGCAATCTGCACCAGGCGCTGCCGGCCGGCAGTGGTCTGCTGATCGGCGTGGATCTGGTCAAGGACCGTCAGGTACTGGAGCGCGCCTACAACGACCATGCCGGGGTCACCGCGCTGTTCAACCTCAACCTGGTCGAACGCATCCGCAACGAGCTGGACAGCGACATCGACCCGCGCAGTTTCCAGCACCGGGCGTTCTACAACGAGGCCGAGTCGCGCATCGAGATGCACCTGATCAGCCGGCAGGCGCAACAGGTCAGGATCGAGGACCGGGTGTTCGACTTCGCCGCCGGCGAGACCCTGCACACGGAGAACTCCTACAAGTACACGCCGAGCGGGTTTCGCGATCTGGCCAGCAGCGGTGGCTTCGCCTCGGCGGCGATGTGGCGCGACCCGGCGCAGCTGTTCAGCGTGCATTTCTTGCGGCGGGAGTGAAGCAACGAATGACGAGCCACTTCGGCGGACGGGCTGGGGGAACTGCGGCGTGATCGTCTCCCCTCTCCCGCTGGAGAGAGAGGGGCTCCGTTCTTTGCATCGCTGCGGGCGGGAACAGCCTCTCAGCGCTTGGCGATGATGTACACCGCATGCACGATGCCAGGGATGTAGCCCAGCAGGGTGAGCAGGATGTTCAGCCAGAACGCACCGCCGAAACCGACCTGAAGAAACACGCCCAGCGGCGGCAGCAGAATGGCGATGAGGATGCGGATAAGGTCCATGTACGACTCCTTGGCATTCCATGAGGTGTACTCACACAGACCCGGCGCGGCGCCCTCCGGTTCAGTTCGGCGATATGGCTGGAGAAAACATCCGCTGGCGCCGACCGGCATATGACTTTAGTCTGAGGGCCAGACGGAAGCGCCCACCATGTCCGAACCCTCACAACAAGAACGCATAATCGTGGCCGACGACCATCCTGTTTTCCGGGATGGCCTGTGCCGTATCGCCCAGCGAGTATTCCCCCAGGCGGAGATCCTCGAGGCGGGCGACATGGACGAAGTGTTGAGCCTCGCACGCGACGGCAAGGCACCGCACCTGTTCATGCTCGACCTGCTGTTCCCCGGTCAGTCCCCCCATGCCATCAGTGCCTTGCGCCAGGAGTTCCAGCGCAGCTCCATCGTGATCGTGTCGATGGTCGACAACCGCGAGCTGATCGATGAGGTCATGGCCTCAGGTGCTGACGGTTTCATCGGCAAGGCGACCCCTCCCGAGGAGATCGCCGAGTCACTGCTGGCCGTGTGCGCCGGGGAGTTCGTCATGGCGCTGGGGCCGTCCGGCGTACCGGACTTTGCCGAGAACCGCCACCTGCTGGAACAGCTGACGCCGCGCCAGCAGGATGTACTGCGCCTGGTGGTGCGCGGGCTGTCGAACAAGGAAATCGCCCGCGAGCTGGATATCTCCCCGTTCACCGTCCGCATCCATGTCTCCTCGCTGCTGCGCACGCTGGACGTCAGCACCCGCGCGGCAGCGGCGGGTATCGGCGCCAAGGCCGGGCTGGTGTAGCGCTCAGGCAGCCTTGAGCTTGAGCTTCAGCGCCACCAGCAGCGAACGCAGCTCGGCGGGCTGCACCGGCTTCGACAGGATCGGCGTGTTGCCATCGCCCACCTGCTCCTGCACACGGCGTACGTCGTGCCCGGTCATGATGATCGCCGGCACTTCACGTCCGCTGTG
>NZ_SUKD01000029.1:0-52960 GCF_013357275.1 Pseudomonas sp. BMW13
ACGGTCGGAGCCACCTTCAGCGACGCGGTTCTCGATCAGACGATCGGAGCCACCTTCGGCGACGCGGTTCTGGATCAGACGGTCGGAGCCACCTTCGGCGACGCGGTTCTCGATCAGGCGGTCGGAGCCACCTTCGGCGACGCGGTTCTCGATCAGGCGGTCGGAGCCACCTTCGGCAACGCGGTTCTCGATCAGACGGTCGGAGCCACCTTCGGCGACGCGGTTCTCGATCAGACGGTCGGAGCCACCTTCGGCGACGCGATTCTGGATCAGGCGATCGGAACCACCTTCGGCAACGCGGTTCTCGATCAGACGGTCGGAACCACCTTCGGCAACGCGGTTCTCGATCAGACGATCGGAGCCACCTTCGGCGATGCGGCTTTCGATCAGGCGATCGGAGCCACCTTCGGCGACGCGGTTCTCGATCAGGCGGTCGGAACCCCCTTCAGCGACGGTGGGTTGCACGGAAGAGGCGGCGAATACGTTGGCGGCCAGTACGGAGAGAGCGAAGCTGAGGATGAGTTGGCGTTTCATGATGTGGTGCTCCAGGGGTGTTGTGGTTGGGTATGGAGCAGATGGTACGCATTGAAATTTTTCAGAGAACTTCATTGGCATGATGGTGAACATCGATGCCACTGATGCTTGCCGCAATGCCCGTCCCAGAGCGGTTGGAGGTGTTGCTGGCGCCGTCTGGCGAGCTTGTGTGGCGGGCCAGGCCACGGCTCTGGCGGCCGTGGCCCATGCCTCATTTGCTGAAGGTGGCGCCGCGAGTGTTCACGTACAGCGAGTAGATGGAGTGGCTGCTGGCCATGAACAGGCGGTTGCCCTGGGCGCCGCCGAAGCACAGGTTGGCGCAGCGTTCCGGCAGGTAGACGTGGCCGATGGCCTTGCCCTCGGTATTGAACACGCGCACGCCGTCCAGCTCTTCCGGCTTGCCCTTCGGTGAGCCGTTGCTGCCCCAGCCACACCAGAGGTTGCCGGCCTCGTCGCATTTGATGCCGTCCAGTGCGCCCGTGGCCCCGCCGTCGATGTGCTTGCGGCGCGCGCCTAGGCTGCCGTCGGCGTTCACCGCATAGGCCCAGACCAGGCGATTGGGCTTGGCGCGGCCCTCGACCACGTAGAGGGTCTTCTCGTCCGGGGAGAAGCACAGGCCGTTGGGGCCGGCGAGCTCGTCGAGCACCCGGGTGACCTTCAGCGTCTGCCCGTCGATGCGGTACACGCCGTGCGGCAGCTCGATCTGCACCTTGTGCCCTTCGTATTCGTTGCCAGCCTGGAAGGGCGGGTCGCTGAACCAGACGGAGCCGTCGCGCTTGACCACGATGTCGTTGGGCGAGTTGAAGCGCTTGCCCTCGAAGTTGTCGGCCAGCACGGTGATGCTGCCGTCGTGCTCGGTCCGGGTGATGCGCCGGCCCAGGCCTTCGTTGGTCGAGCCTTCGCAGGCGATCAGGCGGCCCTGGTTGTCGCGGGTCAGGCCGTTGGAGTAGTTCGAGGATGCGCGATAGATGCCCAGGGACTGGCTGATCTCGTCCCAGCGCATGATGCGGTTGTTGGGAATGTCACTGACCAGCAGGTAGCGGCCATCGCCCACCCACACCGGGCCTTCGGCCCAGCGCAGGCCGGTGGCGACCTTTTCCACGCTGGCATTGAACAGGCGCAGGTCGAGGAAGCTGTCGTCGAGGATCTCGACCGCCGGATCGGGATAGCGCGGGTTTAGCGGTTCCCCCGCACGGGCCAGTTGCGGCAGGAGCGTGCCCACGCCGGCGGCGGCGACCGAGTAGGCGAGGGACTGTTTGAGAAAGTGGCGGCGCGAGCCGTCCGGGCGTTGTTCGTCATTCATCGTCAGGGTCCTTGTTGTTCTTGTTGATCGCGGATGCGACATCGGCAAACTTATACGATGTATGACGACTTTGAAAATCCTGTCACTCGATTTGCGCGGTCATTCCGCGTAATTCAAGTGCTGAAAGGGGATTGTCCCGTCAGGGGAATGGGGTGGTCGAATGAGGTTGTGTGATGACTTGGGTGAGATGCCGGTGCCGAGCCCGTTCACCGGCGTGCCCGTGCCTCACAACTGGGTGGCGAAGCTCTCCACCGCCTTGACCACACGCTGTGCGGCATCCTGGATTTCCTCGATCACCTGCCCGGCCTGGCTGGACAGTTCGAGGCCGCGCTCGGCCTGGGCCTTGCCGCGGTCGATGATCTCCACGGCGCGTTCGGCCAGTTGCTGGTTCTGCCCGACCACCGAGGTGATCTCCACGGTGGCGGCGCTGGTGCGCGAGGCCAGTTGCCGAACTTCGTCGGCCACCACGGCGAAACCACGCCCCTGGTCGCCCGCCCGCGCCGCCTCGATGGCCGCGTTCAGGGCCAGCAGGTTGGTCTGGTCGGCAATGCTGCTGATGTTCTTGACGATGGAGCCGATCAGCTGGGATTGCTTGTCCAGCGCCTCGATGCCCTGAACGGCCTCCTGCATGCGCTCGGCCAGGTCGTTCATCGCGTCGAGCATCTGCTGCACCACTTCGGCGCCATTGCGTGCGCTGCTGTCGGTGCCCTTGGAGGTCTCGAAGGCGATGCCGGCCGCCTGGGCCACGGCTTCCTCGCGCTGTACCTGGTCGGTGATCACCGTGGCGAACTTGACCACCTTGTACAGCCGGTCGTGGGCGTCGGTAATGGGGTTGTAGGAGGCCTCCAGCCACACGTCACGCCCGTGACTGTCCAGGCGCTTGAAACGATCGACGACGAAGTCGCCACGGCGCAGCTTGTCCCAGAACTGCGCGTACGCAGGCGAATTGACCTCGCTCGGATCACAGAAGATGCGGTGATGCTTGCCCTGGATCTGCTGCAGGCTGTAGCCCATGGCGTCGAGGAAGCGCTGGTTGGCCGTCAGGACTTCGCCGTCGAGGTTGAATTCGATCACCGCCGTGGAGCGCTGCAGGGCCTTGATCAGGTTCTCGTGCTCGCGCGAACTCTCGATGGTGCGGGTCAGGTCGCTGGCGTGGATGGAAAAGAAACGGATGCGCCCGGCACTGTCGCGCACCGGCTGCAGGATGGAGCGCAGCCAGGCTTCCTCGCCACTGCCGCGCAGCAGGCGGATGACCCCGGCCAGGTGCTCGCCACGTTCCAGCGCCTGGCGCACACGGTGGTGAAAGTCGAGATTGCGCACGTGTTCGGGAATCAGCTTCAGCAACTGCTCGCCGCGCAACCGATCCGCCGTGTAGCCCATTTCCTTGAGGAAATTCTCGTTGGCACGTTCGATACGCCCCTGGGGGTCGAGGATCAGTACCAGCATCTCCTCTTCCAGGCTGGCGCGTACCTGTTCCACGGAAGAGAAGTCTTCACGCAGTGCCTGCAACTCTTGCTTCAATCGACCGTTGAACATGAGAGCCATCCCGCTGAACGTTGACGCCATTGTTTCGGCTGCGAATCACGGGAGTTTAGCCAGAGTTGCGCGGGTGTGAAGGCGAGCACGGGGATTGCCCTGTCCGTGGGCTGCAGGCCGCCGTTGGCGGGCGCCCGGCACGTTGCTCGGCCCTGGCGCGAACGGGGCGATATTTTCGTCGCTGCGACGGCTGCGGCGGCGACGCTTGGGATATGATGCGCGCCCCCGACATCCCGCTCCCTTCAGGTCATCATGTCCGGCAATGCCCTCTACACCGACCTGTCGGGTTATTACGACCTGATGTGCGCGGATATCGATTACGCGGCGCAGAGTCATTGCGTGCAGCGCCTGCAGCAACTGTTCGGCAACGGTGGCCGGCGCCATCTCGACCTGGCCTGTGGCACCGGTCCGCACGTGCGCCATTTTCTCGATGCCGGCTACGCCAGCGGCGGCCTGGACATCAACCAGCCGATGCTCGACCGTGCGGCCCTGCGCTGTCCCGAGGCGCGCTTCGTCCAGCAGGACATGTGCGCGTTCCAGGTCGACGAACCGCAGGACCTGATCACCTGCTTTCTCTACTCCATCCACTACAGTGCCAGCCTCGCGCGTCTCGAAGCCTGCATCGCCAGCGTGCATGCGGCCCTGGCCGAGGGCGGGGTGTTCTGTTTCAACGCCGTGGACAAGCAACGCATCGACAACGCATCGTTCGTTTCCCACAGCGTCTGCCAGGCCGATGGTCGGTTCCGCTTCAGCTCCGGCTGGCAGTACCGCGGCGAAGGCGAACAGCAGCTGCTGCGCTTGCGCATCGAACGCCAGCTGGGCGAGCAGCGCGAGGTCTGGGACGACGAGCACCCCATGGTCGCGGTGAGCTTCGCCGAGCTGCAGGCCCTGCTGGCGCCTTACTTCGACGTGCAGGTGCTGGAGCATGACTACCAGCGGCTGCTGCCCTGGGATGGCCACGCCGGCAACGCGCTGTTCGCCTGCAGCAAGCGCTGAAGAGGGCGGTCAGTACAGGCTGATCTTTTCGCCCGTCAGCAGGTTCTCGGTGCCCAGAAAACTGATCGAGGGAATGAAGTCGATGGGCAACTCATCGCCTTCGACCAGAGCGTAGCGCGCCAGGTAGTAGTAGACGATGTCACAGCGCTGCACGCGGATATCCTGGGTCAGGGAGTGGATGGGAGCGCGCCAGGTCTGCTCCTTCTCCTGGCACTCGGCGCTCATGCTGAGCGCATCCTCGACGGCTTCTCGCTCCGCGTGGGCGACGGCCTTCTCCAGTTGAACCCTGATCAGCAGCTCTTCAGGGCTGGTACAGCCGGCCAGCGACAGGGCGGCGAGAAAGAACATCCATTTATGCATTGCAGCTCCAGGTAATCCATTGCCGAAGGGGCGGTTGCTGGCAAGTGCCGGGCGTGTGTCAGCGGCCTGCTGCCAGGAACAGGCCGACCATCATGAACACCACTGCCGTGACGATCAGCTGATGGACGGCATTGTTCTTGAATTTGTACACGACCCCGTCCTTCTGGGCGTACAGATCACCCGTCAGAGCGATGAGGAGGGTGGCGGGGATGAAGAACAGCAGCGAGAGGAAGACGAACCAGCGCTTGCGGTACACCGGTACGTTTTCATAGCTCATGCGGGTTCGTTCGAAGCGGTTGATATCCATATCGTTGTTCCAGGCAGGGGCGCGAGCAAAACGGTGGCTCGCGCTTCGGGGCTGGATGATAGCCCGAGCTGACGTCCGGGCCGTGTGATGGATTTCCTATTGATGTCGTAACGTCTCCTCGCGGGTGGAGGCGCGCTGATCATCCACCGGGAGGGTGTTCAGGCCGGCTCTGCAGCGCGCTCGGCCTGCAGTGAATGCTGCAGCTCGCTCACTAGCGCGTCGACCTTGTCCAGCGCCTGCGCGACCGATGCGGCCAGCAGTTCACCGCCGAATTCCTGGCCCTCGATGGCGATCTGGTGCACGCGGGTGATGCCGATGAAACCCAGTGCGGTGATCAGGTTGGGCTCCAGGTGGTTCATGTGCGCCATCTCGCCGCCCGCATCGAAACCGATGCCGCCCCTGGCGGTGAGGATCACCAGATGGCGCGGCCGGTCGGCCAGCCTGGGGATGTAGGGATCGAGCAGGTTGCTCTCGTCGATGTCCACGGTGCGGCCGGGGCGCACCACCTGATCGATCCACGCCTTGAGCGCTGCCGGCATGCCGAAGTTGTACAGCGGCGTGCCGATTACCAGCACGTCCGCCGCGATCAGTTCGTCGACCAGGCGATCGCTTTCGGCCAGGGTGTCGCGCATCCAGGGCTCGCGCCTGGCCTCCGGGGTGAAGGAGGAGGCGATCCAGTCGTGGCTGATGATCGACGGCGGGGTCTGGCCGATGTCACGGTAGGTGATCGGGTCCTGCGGGCGGCGCGCACGCCACTGGCTGACGAAGCGCTGGCTGAGGTTACGGCTGTGCGAACCGTGCTCGTCCTTGCCGGCAAGGCCGGGGCGGGCACTGGCGTCGAGGTGCAGGATGGATGTCATGTCGAGTCTCCTGATCGAATTTGAATTCATCTGTGATTAACCGCAGACTCAGGCTAATTTCAGCCCTGGTTGGCGACAAACGATCATTGTTTTGCGCTACGGATGAGGAAAATTCAGCCATGAGTCGACGCCGACTGCCTTCGCTCTCTGCCCTGCGGGCGTTCGAGGCCGCTGCCCGTCACGAGAGCGCCAAGCAGGCGGCCGAAGAGCTGTCCGTCACCGCGACGGCGATCAGCCACCAGATTCGGGCGCTGGAGGAGACCCTCGGTGTCGCCCTGTTCCTGCGCAAGCCGCGCCAGCTGGAGCTGACGGCCGCCGGACGGGAGCTGCAGCAGGTGCTGGAAAGCGCCTTCGACAGCATCGGCGCCGCAGTCGAGCGGCTCAGCGCCGTGCCGAGCCGCCAGGCCATCACCCTCAGCACCACGCCCGCCGTGGCGGTGCGCTGGCTGCTGTCCTGGGTGTGCATGCTGCGTGACGCCCATCCGGACATCGACCTGCGCATCCATGCATCGCATGAGCCGGTGGCGCTGGACGGCGTCACGGCGGATATCGCCATTCGCTATGGCGACGGGCGCTGGCCGGGGCTGGTGGCCGAGAAGCTGTTCGACAACACCTTCGTCCCGGCCTGCAGCCCCTTGCTCAACCTGCACGATGCCGCCGAACTGCCGCGGCATTCGCTGATCCACTTTCGCAACCAGCTGGCCGTGTCATCGCCCGTCGACTGGGTGGTGTGGCAGAAGCAGGCGCAGGTTCCCGGCCTGGATGTCAGCGCCGGGCTGGTCTTCTCCGACGAGACTCATGCCGTCTCCGCTGCCGTCGGCGCCCAGGGCGTGGCGCTGATGAGTAGGCAACTGATCGAGGACGAGCTGCGCGAAGGGCGCCTGGTGCAGCCCTTCGGCCCGGTGCTGGAGGGCAAGCCGTTCTTTCTGGTCTACCCGGAAAGCCGCCGCCACGACCCGGCCATCCTCGCGGTGCGGGACTGGATCATGGCGGTGCCTGGCGGGTTGTGTTCGCTGTAGCGACGGCGCTTCAGGCCGGCAGTGGCGGGCGGGTGCGCAAGGTCAGGCCGGCATGCAGCAGCAGCGTGACGAGCACCAGCGCGCCGCCGTAGAGCGTCGCGCTGGCTGGCGTTTCCTGCAGGAAGTACCAGACCCACAGCGTGCCCAGCACGCTTTCCAGCAGATAGAACAGCGCCACCTCGGCGGAAGGCAGATAGCGTGTCGCGTTGTTGATCAGCAGCGTGGCGAGCGGCATCTGCAGCAGTCCCATCAGCGCCAGCGCCCAGTAGCTCTGGGTTTCCAGTTCGAAGGGCCTGGCGTTGGGCCAGGCGATCAGCGCGGCCAGCAGCCCGCCCAGGGCGATTAGCGGCATGCGCTCCAGCGCCGGGTAGCGGCGCAGCAGCGTCAGGTTGGCGCCCACGGCCGCCGACGACAGCAGGGCATAGCCATTGCCGGCCAGGTCGCTGGTGCTGAAGGCGCCGGCAAATACCAGGACGATCCCCAGTGCCGCCACGCCGATCGCCAGCCAGGTGCGCAGCGCCACCCGTTCACCCAGAAAGCAACGGCTGAGCAGTGCCGCGAACAGGGGCGCGGTGCAGAGGATGACCACCACGTTGGCGACCTGGGTGTGGACGATCGCCAGGACGAAGAAGATCGAGGTCAACGCCAGCAGCAGGGCCGAGCCGGCGCTCGCCAGTGGTTGCGCCAGCACGCTGCTGCGCTTTCTGGCCGACAGCGAGAACACCCCCAGCGCCAGGCACATCAGCAGCCCGCGCCAGAACGCGATGCTCCAGCCATCGGCCTGGGCCAGGCGCACCAGTAGGCCATCGAAACTGAGCAGGGCGATGCCGCTGGTGACGAGCAGCAGGCCGCGTGCTGAATCCTTCATCCGTATGTCCTCGATGTGTCGCTGGCGGGCATTCCGTTCTTGCCTGGCGCGGCCTCGATGAGGTGCACGCCAGACGCTGCGCCGATGATGGCCTCGGTGCGCCGTCAGGACCTGTCCAGAAGCGTCTCGGGTGCTGCGCTTAGCGACCTGGCGGCAGCAACGGAGACGGACATTCGTCCACGCTGCTTGCTCGGCTACTGCGTGGGCTGGACGACGATGCCGCGCTGGCGGTTGTACGCCTGCCACTGCGCTAGCAACCAGCCGCCCTGACCGCTGAAACGCTCGCTCGAACGTGTGCAGGCGCTGATCCGCTCCAGGCGGAAGTGCCGGAAGTCGTTGCGCAGCTCGCACCAGGCGGCGAGCATCTGAAAACCGTCGAAATAGCCCAGGGCAATCGGCCGCAAGGTGCGTCGGCTCAGCGTGCCCGCTTCGTCCGTGTAGTCGATCAGCACCTTGCATTCATCGCCAATGGCCTCACGCAGGGCGCGTGCCGTGGCGCCGTCATCGCTCGTGGAAGGGGCGGGCCCGGCAAACAGCGGGGTCTTCTCCAGCTGTGCCTGCGCCTCGGCGCCAAGCACCGCACGCAGCTTGCCCTGCACGTTCTGCGCCGCCTGGCGCAGCGCCGGGTCCGTCCGGCGCTCGACCCAGCGCAGGCCGAGCAGCAACGCCGCCAGCTCTTCCTGGGTGAACATCAGCGTTGGCAGCAGATAACCCGGCTTCAGCAGGTAGCCGATGCCCGGCTCGCCGTGAATATCGGCGCCCTGGCCCTGCAGGGTGGCGATGTCCCGGTACAGCGTGCGCAGGCTCACGCCCAGCTCAGCGGCGAGCGTCTGGCCGCTGACGGGCAGGCGGTGGCTGCGCAGGATCTGCAGGAGTTTCAACAATCGTTCGGTGCGTGTCATCGCGCCATGCTGACAGGAACTGTCAGTAGGGTCGACTAACGTGACCCTCCCATTGTCAGGAGGTCCACCATGAACCGTCCCAATCTGCTTGTCCTCTACGTCGCCGACCCACTGCGCAGCAGCGCCTTCTACCGGCAACTGCTGCAGCAGGCGCCCAGCAGCGAGTTTCCCAGTTACGTGTCCTTCGCGCTGAACGAGCAACTGCACCTTGGGCTGTGGTCGGAGCAGGCGGACAATTTCCAGTCCTCCGGCAGCGGCCATCGCAGCGAGTTCGGCTACCTGGTCGAGCGGGAGGCGGATGTCGAAATGCTCTACGCGCGCTGGCGGGCGCTGGGCGTGGAGATCGAGCAGCCATTGGCACGTGCGGTGTTCGGGCCGACCTTCGTCGCGCTCGACCCGGACGGCCACCGGCTGCGCGTGTGCATGCGCGATGCCAGCTGAGCGCCGCTGTCGATGACGTTCGGCGCCTGATGCAGCCCCGCGCCCGGCGTGGGGCAGCGCCTCAATGCAGCGCGCGTGAAGGCAGGCGCTCGTCGACCAGTCGTTGTGCTTGCAGGGCAAGGCTGTCGAGATGCGCATCGCGTTGTTTTTCCGCCTGCTGCATGGCGCGCTGGCCGTGCTGCTTGAGCAGGTAGGCGTGAATCTGCCTGACCTCCGTGGAGGCGAACACCGGCGCCAGGTCCGCGACCGCCACCATGCCGCCGGAGCGGTAGTCGCGGCTGTTCATCAGCACCTGTGCGCCCTGGGCGGCCAGCACCTGGAGGCCCAGGGTTTCGAACAGCGGCACCTTGTCCGCCACGCAGGCCAGCTCCAGGTGCGGACGGTGCGCCAGCACACGCTGCAGCAGCGCCCGGCCGATACCCTGGCGACGGTACTCGGCCTGCACCGCCAGGTAGGCGAGGGTGCAGGCGGCAGCATCATCGGGGCTGGGCAGGTACAGGGCAAAACCCAGCACGCGGGCCGGGTCTTCATCGTCCAGCGCCAGCAGCAACTGCACCGGGCCTTCGGCCTCGCCGTTCATGGTCTGCAGGTGCAGGTGCACCTCGTAGCCGATCACGTACTGGTACAGCTGATACAGCGGGTTGCTCGGCAACAGCGGCACCGCGCTGACGTCGCCGAAGCAGTCCACCACCATCTGCAGCACCTGGCTCTTCAGGGACTCGGGCGGCGGGCTGCTGAGGTGGGAGAGGGTGAACATCGGCAGATCGGCTCTCGGCAAATGGCAGGCGCTATTGTAGCGCCCGCCCGGCTACAGAGTGAGCCGGTTATTAGGCCGGTCCGAGAGAGTGAGAGTTGCGTGCTTGTCAGAACAGCACATAGCTGTATGGCGTGCGAGGGATTTTGTTCACTGACGAGACGCTGGGGTAATACTCCAAGCCACTATCCTGCAATTTCGATGCAACGATCTCTTCAACGTCCGAATCAGGATCCGTTCGAAAAATGCCAAGCGCCCAATAGGAGCGCAGATCTATTTCGGATTTGCGTATTTTTGCCACTTTCGCAAGGTCGTCGATCATGTTCGACACACAATTGCCAAGGTTGGCATGTTGCTTGATCTCAAGCGCGACGTAACGCTCGATTGCCCAGCCTTTCTTGCGCAGGATGAAGTCCGGTTTGAGGAACCACTTTACGTTTTCCCGTCTGTAGTCGAATTGGAATGCACGCTCTCGTTCCCATTCCGGTGTAGAGGGATGCTCGGCCAGAAAACGGGCGAACTCAATCTGAAGCCAGATTTCCCAGCCCGTGATATCTCCATCGAAGATGATTCGGAACGACTTTCGAAGGCTGCGCTGTTTGAAGAACTCTTCCAGCAGTTCAGCGATGTAGTCGAAGTCATTTTGCGGTTTTTTCATGAGTTCCCTTCACTGTATGCGATATGGCTAATGGCCATGTGCGCGGAGGGCGCATGGTGCCCTGTGCCTCAGCGACGAGGCAACTACCCGTTCAACTGGGGAGCTTGATCGCTCCCCCGCTACGCCAGGGCATCCATCCTGTGACGCTCTGCGTCATGACAACTTCGCCAGCGACTTCATCCAGAACGGCGGCAGCATCACCACCCTGCGGAAAATCCCCGGTCACTCCTGCCTGGCCATGACCATGCGCTGGATCATCTGCAGGATGCGGTACGCTTTGGCCTGCTCTCGTCTGTACGAGCTGTACATTCCATTGATGGAATATTCCTTGAGGGTTATATTTTCGACATGACCTGGGATATCGAGTACACCGACGAGTTCGGTGAGTGGTGGGAAAGCCTGTCTGTTGAGGAGCAGGAGTCGGTCGCGGTGTCGGTCCGGCTTCTCGAGGAGCGCGGCCCGTCACTTGGTTTTCCCCATAGCAGCGGAATCAACGGCTCTCGTCACAGCCATATGCGGGAGCTGAGGACGCAGCACGAGGGCCGGCCATACAGAACCCTGTACGCATTCGATCCCAGGCGTTCAGCGATTTTGCTGATCGGTGGCGACAAGACGGGCGATGGCCGCTGGTATGACATCAACGTTCCGCTGTCTGATCGACTCTATGACGAACATCTGGAACAGCTTCGAAAGGAGGGCTTGATAGATGGCTAAGAAATTTGCCGAGCTGCGCGCAAAAATGGCGCCTGAGTCTCAGGCCAGGGTAGAGGCCAAAGCCCAGGAGCTGCTTGCCGAGATGCCACTCAATGAGCTGCGCCAGGCCCGCGGGCTGTCACAGAAGGCGCTGGCTGAGGTACTGCATGTGCAGCAACCTGCCATCGCCAAGATGGAAAAGCGCACCGACATGTACATTTCCACGTTGCGTAGCCATATCGAAGCCATGGGCGGTCAACTGGATGTCGTTGCCCGGTTTCCCGATGGCTCAGTGAAGATCAGCAATTTTTCAGACATCGAAAGCGATATCCACCAGTAGGCTCAACGCTTCGCGGTTTGGCCGCAAGACCAGCCAGCTCTGGATCGATTCATTTTTGCGCTGAAAGCCCTTCGGCATGTCCCACACCGCGAGCAAGCGCAGAGCATTATAGAGAACGTTGCACGTGTCATGGCGTTGTTGCACGAGGCGTATGAGGCCGAACCTGGCGTGCTTCCTTGAAAAGAGTCCGTGCAGGCGGGTTGCGCCAATCGTCCCCGGCTACGGTCATGCGGCCGCTCACGTGGCGGTGAGCGGCGTTACTCGGCGATCTGCAGCCTGTAGGTGCGCTCGGCGCGTCGGCCGGCGCACTGCGTGCCATAGGTGAGGGCGACGAGATGAACCTCGTAGCTGCCCGGCCGGGTCGGCGTACCGCTGATCCGGCCATGGTCGTCACGTTCCTGGTGCTCGATTCGCAGGCCCGGCGGCAGGGGCTGCGAATCGTTCACGTAGATGCCAAGCACCGGCGCCGGAGCGTCGCTGACCTCTAGTCTGACGCTGTAGGCCTCGCCCATTCGACCTGCCGGCAGGCTTTCAGGGTGCAACACCGGCCTGGCATTCAGCGCGCAGCCCATGCTCATGGCACCTTGCAGCAGCGTTTCGCAGCCTGTGAGCAGCAGCGGGATGGATGCAATCAGCAATGACTTTCGCAGCATGGGAGTCCTTTCAGCCAGATTCGGCGAGTCGCTACTGCGGCCCGAGCAGATGGACGGCAACGCTGCCGAAGGGGCTGCTCATTCCCTCCTGTATCGTCGGCGCACCCTGCAATTCGCCTGGGGTGTGGCTGCCTGCCGCTACGACATCGAGCCGCCGAGGCGCGAGCATAAGTCGAAAGCGCCTGGGTGAACATGAATCCGTTCCCTTTGCGGGCAGGCCGCTCGGGTAAGATTGCGACGCACCGAGCCCGTCTGCAGAAGAGCCTTATGCCATCGCCGAAACGAAAATACTCAGCTGTGGAGCGCGAGCTGATCCGCACCCTGACCGACGCCTGCGAAACGGCGAAAAGCGAGATCCTCGGTTTCCAGTGGTTGACCCATGATGTGGACTACGCGCAGTTTCCGCAGAGCCTTGTGGTGACCTGGGTGTTCGATAGCGAGGCGAGCCGGGCACGGGCGCTGGCCAGTGCGGACAAGGCGAGAATGCAGGCGCTGACGCTGGCGGCTTTCGACGAGGTGGGCATCAGCGTATCCCGCATCGACGATCACGTCGCGTTCTCGGTCGAGCGAACGGCAAGGGGCAAGCGTGGCCAAGGACATTGACAACCCCTGCGTGTCGCTGTGCCAGCTCAACAGCGAATTGTGCGTCAGCTGTGGGCGCACGCGCGAAGAAATCCGCAAATGGCGGGGCATGAAACGGCCCGAGAAGATGGCCTGCGTGCAGAAGGCCGCGACGCGGATGAAGGTGATTGCCAGGAAGAAGGGCAAAAGTCAGTAGGGTGGATGAGGTCTTCTAATCCATCAGCGGGTAGCTCATTCACCATAGTTCTCCTCGACCTGCTCCGGCACAGCGCACCAATCTGCAGGGTAAATACCTTCCGCCACTGCCCGATGGAAACTCGAATAGGGCCAGTCCACCAGCCGTTGCACATGGCCGTGCTTGAGCGGGTTGTAGTGGATGTAATCGAAGTGGTGCTGGTAGTCGCGCTCGTCCCGAATCAGATGCTCCCAGTAACGTCGTTGCCAGATGCCCCGTTCGCGACGATTTTGCTGGCTGGCGTTGAGTGTTTCAGTGCTGGGCAAGCGCCTGCTGAAGGCGATGATCACCCTCCAGCGCCGGGCGAAGTCGGCATCGCCTGGCGGGAGTGTCCACAGGCAATGCATGTGCTCGGGTAGCACCACCCAGGCATCGATATGAAAGGGATGGCGCGCTTTGGTGGCGCGTACCGTTTCGCGCAGCAGGTCGATTTTGCGGATCAGCAGATCGCTGCCACGATCGTGCAGGTTGACGGTGAAAAAGTAAGTGGCACCGGGAACGCGGGCGCGTCGGTAATTGGGCATGGCGGCTCATCCTTGAGCGCGGGTGATGCCAGAACCATGGTGGACAAGCTGCGCGTTGTCCACCCTACAGGTCGAACCCCGCGTTCAGACCGTAGGGTGGATGACGCTCTTTTCATCCACCAGCAGCGGTTGTCCGGGCTACTCGCTGCCACGTCATTGGCTGAGTTGTGTGATCAACGTGTCTGATGACATGACCTCGGCATATTCGGCGCCCAGTATGGCCAGCGTCAGCGCATGAACGGTCGAGGCATCCCAGCCGGTCCCATCTGGTCCAATGACAGGTACCGCGGTCGTGGCATCCGAAGGGAGGATGATGGTGTACCCGAGTGCTTTTCCGGCGCGGACCGTGGCATCCATGCTGTTATGGATCACAACGCCAGTTAGAACGATACGTTTTGCTTGCATTCCTTTTAAAACAGCATCCAGCCGGGTGCCGATGAATGCGCAGTTTTCATTCTTGATGATGACGGCTTCGCCCTCTGTCGGCGCGACTTCCTTTTTGATGCCATTCCAGGGGCCATGAAGGTAATAGCTGGAGGTGGGCGTCTTTTCATCGTGCTTTACGTGAAGAACTGGCCAGCCGTTCGAGCGCCAGAATTGCAGGAGGCGTTGGATGACGGACAGGTAATCGGGGTGACTTTTGTCATTCCAGACGGGCTGATCGATGGCGTCCTGAACGTCGAGGATGATCAAGGGGATTTGGCCGGGCGTGTCCTGCACTTTCGTCGTCTCCTTACGATGAGTGTTTAGTGTGCTGCAGTGTTTCTCCATCAACAACCATGGCCGCCCGATAGCTTTCAGGGCTGCGGTGTGGTGGCCCGGCTGTGACGCTCTGCGTAGTCTGCTGGCGTAGGGTGGATGACGCTCTTTTCATCCACCATCAGCGATGGTTCGGGCTACTCGCTTTGACGATGGCATGAACCTTGGTGGACAAGCTTCGCGTTGTCCACCCTACAAATTACGCGAGCAGGTATTCCTGCGTCGGGTGGATGAAGCTCTTTTCATCCGCAGTTAGGAATTGTCCGGCTACTCGCTGATATCCTATTCGAGTCCATCATTAGTTATATAGACGGTGGCTGTCGTGTCTAAATGTCTTTGGCTGGTTGTTGCGCTGCTCTTTCTAGGGTGTGCAAGAAATTACGATTCACCTCCTGCGGAGCTTGGTTATTTTAAGGGTAGTCGTGAGGGGAATACATCATTGTATGAAGTGAGCTTTTCATCGACTGTCAATTTTTTGAATGTCTTTGAACAAAACAAACGCCCTATAAGCAGCATGCTTCGCTGTTCGCTCGAGGGTGGTGAAGTTTCCATGGACCATGAAGCCGATCAATATTCAGCCAGCGGTTTGGTTCCGGTCACTCAAGCGGTGCGGCATGGCGATACCTGGGTATACAGGTCGGCATTGAGTTTCTATGAAAGCCTCAATGGCGGGCGAAGTATGCGTGCGCTGAAGGGTGATGAGTTGCGGCTTGTTCTACAGGGCAAGCAGTTCGTTCCCTGCGTGTATACAGCTACGGCTTATGGCTTCAAATCGTACCGTTCAGGCGTCCTGCAGATTCCCACTGCAGACATTCTGTATGGGCTGAATGAGTAGCTTGAGCAGGGCGTGTTTCAGCGGTCTTTCGTACCTGAGGCATGGCCCCTTTTCAATCATCGGTTTGATCTGTCACCTGTTGTGCACTGCATGCCTTTTGATACTCGTCATATCGAAATATCCTTGATTGGCTGGATCGTGAAATAGAAAAGCCCCGCACGAGGCGGGGCTTTCATTTTCTCTCGCTAGGCTGAACATCCATATCCAGGCAAAGCGCTTTTGAGTGTTCCTAACGGTCCAGACCCAGGAATCAATCCCAGCTCAACGCCCCACCAGTCTGATACTCGATCACTCGGGTCTCGAAGAAGTTCTTCTCCTTCTTCAGATCCATGATCTCGCTCATCCACGGGAAGGGGTTGGTGGTGCCCGGGTACTCTTCCTTCAGGCCGATCTGGGTCAGGCGGCGGTTGGCGATGAATTTGAGGTAGTCCTCCATCATCGCTGCGTTCATGCCCAGCACGCCGCGCGGCATGGTGTCACGCGCGTATTCGATCTCCAGCTGGGTGCCCTGCAGGATCATCTGGGTCGCTTCGTCCTTCATCTGGGCATCCCACAGGTGCGGGTTCTCGATCTTGATCTGGTTGATCACGTCGATGCCGAAGTTCAGGTGCATGGATTCGTCGCGCAGGATGTACTGGAACTGCTCGGCGGTGCCGGTCATCTTGTTGCGGCGGCCCATGGACAGGATCTGGGTGAAGCCGCAGTAGAAGAAGATGCCTTCCAGTACGCAGTAGTAAGCGATCAGGTTGCGCAGGAACTGGCGGTCGGTTTCCGGGGTGCCGGTCTGGAACTTGGGATCGGAGATCGAGCGGGTGTACTTGAGGCCCCAGGAGGCTTTCTTCGCGACGCTCGGGATCTCGTGGTACATGTTGAAGATTTCGCCTTCATCCATGCCCAGCGACTCGATGCAGTACTGGTAGGCGTGGGTGTGGATCGCTTCCTCGAAGGCCTGGCGCAGGATGTACTGGCGGCACTCGGGGTTGGTTATCAGGCGGTACACGGCCAGGACCAGGTTGTTGGCAACCAGGCTGTCGGCGGTGGAGAAGAAACCGAGGTTGCGCATGACGATGCGGCGCTCGTCTTCGCTGAGACCGTCCGTGGATTTCCACAGCGCGATGTCGGCGTTCATGTTCACTTCCTGCGGCATCCAGTGGTTGGCGCAACCATCCAGATACTTCTGCCAGGCCCAGTCGTACTTGAAGGGTACGAGCTGGTTGAGGTCGGCGCGGGCGTTGATCATCTGCTTGTCGCCGACCTGTACGCGCGCGGCGGCGCCTTCGAGGTCGTCCAGGCCTTCCTGGATGTCGAGGTCGTTCAGGGCCTTCTTGGCGCGGGCGACGGCGTCGGAGTCGTTGGCGTCAACGGCGCGCGCTTCTTCGACCGAGCCGGCAGCTTCGCTGTCGAGCTTGTCGAAGTTGGTGCTGGCGCTCTGTGCGGTGGCTTTGCTTGCGGCGACTGCTTCGGCGCCGTCTTCCTTGTCGAATTCATCCCAGCTCAGCATGGCTTGGCTCCTGCGTGAGGGCCGGCGAATGTACCGGCCTGTATGGATATACAGATAATTTGAATTATGTTCCGTTGCGTGGTGCGCGCAAGGGTGATCGGGTACCGCTGGTCAGCAGGCGGTGGATTGCTGGCTGACCGTTGCCGCTCGTCCCGGAGGAGGAGGGGCGGGAAATTGTGAGAGGGGCAAGGTTTGGGTAGGAGCGGATTTATCCGCGATTTTCGCGGCTGAAGCCGCTCCTACGGAAGAGCCTTGCCCTCTCCCTGACCCTCTCCCGCAAGCGGGAGAGGGGACTTAATGATGCTTTGCTCTAGAACTGCAGCAGACCTTCGAGCGTGCAGCTGAGCGAGTAGTCGCAAGGCACCTGCTGGAGTGGAGCCCCTGAGCGTACGCATGTACGTGATGGGGGCCGCTCTAGCAGGTAACGCCGCGAATGCCGCTCAGATCCACGCGTCAGCCTTACTGACAAGCTTCGCAGTCGGGTTCGTCGATGGCACAGGCTTTCGGTACTGGCGCCGGGGCCGGGGCGGCCTGCTGGGCAGGGGCCTGGGCCTTGGCCGAGAAGCCATCGTCACCACCGGCGGATACCGCGTTGAGCTTGCCGGTGTTGATGGTGGACTTCTCGGTGCTGGTGGCAGCCAGGGCACGGAGGTAGTAGGTGGTTTTCAGACCACGGTACCAGGCCATGCGGTAGGTCACGTCCAGCTTCTTGCCCGAAGCGCCGGCGATGTACAGGTTCAGCGACTGCGCCTGGTCGATCCACTTCTGGCGGCGGCTGGCGGCGTCGACGATCCACTTGGTTTCCACTTCGAACGCGGTGGCGTACAGGTCCTTGAGGTCCTGCGGGATGCGCTCGATCTGCTGCACGGAGCCGTCGTAGTACTTCAGGTCGTTGACCATGACCGGGTCCCACAGGCCGCGGTTCTTCAGGTCGCGTACCAGGTAGGGGTTGATCACGGTGAATTCGCCGGAGAGGTTCGATTTCACGTACAGGTTCTGGTAGGTCGGCTCGATGGACTGCGACACGCCAATGATGTTGGAGATGGTCGCGGTCGGCGCGATGGCCATGATGTTCGAGTTGCGAATGCCTTTCTTCACGCGCTCGCGCACCGGCGCCCAGTCCAGCGACTCGGAGAGGTCGACGTCGATGTACTTCTGGCCACGGGCTTCGATCAGCAGTTGCTGGGAGTCCAGCGGCAGGATGCCCTTGCTCCACAGCGAACCTTCGAAGCTGCTGTAGCTGCCGCGCTCGTCGGCCAGGTCACAGGAGGCCTGGATGGCGTAGTAGCTGATGGCTTCCATCGACTTGTCGGCGAAGTCGATGGCGGCATCGGAACCGTAGGCGATGTGCTGCAGGTACAGGGCGTCCTGGAAGCCCATCAGGCCGAGGCCGACCGGACGGTGCTTGAAGTTGGAGTTACGCGCCTGGTCGACGCTGTAGTAGTTGATGTCGATGACGTTATCGAGCATGCGTACAGCGGTCTTGACGGTGCGGCCGAGTTTCTCGATGTCCAGCTTGCCGTCGACGATGTGGTTGACCAGGTTGACCGAACCCAGGTTGCAGACGGCGATCTCGTCCTTGTTGGTGTTCAGGGTGATCTCGGTGCACAGGTTGGAGCTGTGTACCACGCCGACGTGCTGCTGCGGGCTGCGCAGGTTGCACGGGTCCTTGAAGGTCAGCCACGGGTGGCCGGTCTCGAACAGCATCGAGAGCATCTTGCGCCACAGGTCCTTGGCCTGGATGGTCTTGTACAGCTTGATCTTGCCGTACTCGATCAGGGCTTCGTAGTACTCGTAGCGCTCTTCGAAGGCCTTGCCGGTCAGGTCGTGCAGGTCCGGTACTTCGCTCGGGGAGAACAGGGTCCACTTGCCGTCTTCGAAGACGCGCTTCATGAACAGGTCCGGAATCCAGTTGGCGGTGTTCATGTCGTGGGTACGACGACGGTCGTCACCGGTGTTCTTGCGCAGCTCGAGGAATTCCTCGATGTCCATGTGCCAGGTTTCCAGGTAGGCGCAGACCGCGCCCTTGCGCTTGCCACCCTGGTTGACGGCGACGGCGGTGTCGTTGACCACCTTGAGGAAGGGCACGACTCCCTGGGACTTGCCGTTGGTGCCCTTGATGTAGGAGCCCAGCGCGCGCACCGGGGTCCAGTCGTTGCCCAGGCCGCCGGCGAATTTGGACAGCATGGCGTTGTCGTGGATGGCGCCGTAGATGCCCGACAGGTCGTCCGGCACGGTGGTCAGGTAGCACGAGGACAGCTGCGGACGCAGGGTGCCGGCGTTGAACAGGGTCGGGGTCGACGCCATGTAGTCGAACGAGGACAGCAGGTTGTAGAACTCGATGGCACGCTCTTCGCGGTTCTTCGGCTCTTCGATGGCCAGGCCCATGGCCACGCGCATGAAGAACACCTGCGGCAGTTCGAAGCGGATGCCGTCCTTGTGGATGAAGTAGCGGTCGTACAGGGTCTGCAGGCCGAGGTAGGTGAACTGCTGGTCACGCTCGTGGTTCAGCGCGCGGCCCAGTTTCTCCAGGTCGTACTCTTTCAGTTTCGGGTCGAGCAGCTCGAACTCGGCGCCTTTGTCGACGTAGGCCGGCAGGGCCTTGGCGTACAGGTCGGCCATCTCGTGGTGAGTGGCGCTGCTGGTGATGTCGAGGAAGCTCAGGGCCTCGGCGCGGATGTTGTCCATCAGCAGGCGGGCGGTGACGTAGCTGTAGTTCGGCTCACGCTCGACCAGGGTACGGGCGGTCATCACCAGGGCGGTGTTGACGTCCTTCTCGGCCACGCCGTCGTACAGGTTCTTCAGGGTTTCGCGCTCGATCAGCGAACCGTCGACCTCGGCCAGGCCTTCGCAGGCCTCGCGGATGATGGTCTGCAGGCGGCCCATGTCCAGCGGCTGCAGTTCACCGCTGGCGGTGGTGATGCGGATGCTCGGGTGCGGCTGTGCGATGTCGCTGCCGGCGTTGGCGCTCTTGCGCTTGTTGGCCTGGGCTTCGCGGTAGATCACGTAGTCGCGGGCGACCTTCTGCTCGCCGGCGCGCATCAGGGCCAGTTCGACCTGGTCCTGGATCTCTTCGATGTGGATGGTGCCGCCGGACGGCATGCGGCGCTTGAAGGTGGCGGTGACCTGCTCGGTCAGGCGCGCGACGGTGTCATGGATACGCGACGAGGCGGCGGCGGTGCCACCTTCCACAGCGAGGAACGCCTTGGTGATGGCAACGGTGATCTTGTCATCGGTGTAGGGGACGACGGTGCCGTTGCGCTTGATCACGCGCAGTTGGCCGGGCGCGGTGGCTGCCAGATCCTGGGAGGAGTCGGCGGCCTGCGGCGCCACGGCCTGCGGGTTCTCGCGAGTGGTGTCGGTATGCATGGAGATCTCCGTGTTCTGTAATTTTCTGGTTGGACGTCACGACAGTAGATGCCGCGCCTTGTCCGCCGTTCATTCCATTAACAACTGTTCCGCACGCGGCAGGCGAGGCCGGGCACGGGGTGTCGCAAGAACTGGCAGGGTGGGCACGACTTGAAGTGCCGTCCTGGCGCATAAGTCTGGCGAGGCATTACGGCACCTCACCTACTACATATAGTGGTCGACAGCTGAATCTGTTCACTGTCCGGCCTGCTCACGCGTATCGTCGAGCGATGCGGCGTGGCCATGACTCGGGCCAGGCCCGGGTCGTGCAAAACGTTTGAACGAAATACCTGGAAAACCCTGTGAAAAGGGCTTGCGCGATGCGTTCTTGTAGTGTCCAGTTTTTCGTTGTGACCCAACATCTGGTGGGTGTCGCGCGATAGGGATACAAGATAGTGCGCTGTTTGAGGCATTGCAAGGCGCCGGGAAAAGAACAACCTGTGGATAAGATGTGAGTGCCTTGTGGGTGTGCCGGGCCAAGCGCCCGTGTTCTCTGGCTCTGGCTGCCGATGACCGTTCGTCGCTCCTGACGGAAGGATTTGCACGCGTTGGCGAAGCTGCCCGGTGCCGCACAGACTAACACTATATGTAGTGATCCTGGCATGTGCTGTGCTAGCGCCTGGCGTGCGGCGCAGGAGCCTGGTTTGCCGCTCGCACCGAGGTGCTGACAACCCCTAGAATGGCCGCTGTGGTTGCGGCACTGGCCGGCATGCGAAAGGGGATAGGGTGTGGAACAAGAAGCGTGGCAGATTCTGATCGTCGAGGATGACCAACGCCTGGCGCAGTTGACCCGCGAGTATCTGGAAGGCAACGGCTTGCGCGTGGCCATCGAGGCCGATGGCGCCCGTGCCGCCGCGCGCATTCTCGCCGAGCAGCCGGACCTGGTGATCCTCGACCTGATGCTGCCGGGCGAAGACGGCCTGAGCATCTGCCGCAAGGTGCGTGCGGGCTACAAGGGACCGATCCTGATGCTCACCGCTCGCACCGACGACATGGACCAGGTGCTGGGCCTGGAGATGGGCGCCGACGACTATGTGTGCAAGCCGGTGCGCCCGCGTGTGTTGCTGGCGCGCATCCGGGCGCTGCTGCGAAGGCGCGAAGGCGCGGAGGGCGAGCGCGACGAAGGCCAGCCACGACGCCTGCAGTTCGGCCCGCTGGCCATCGACAGCGCCATGCGCGAGGCCTGGCTCGGCGAACAGGGCATCGAGCTGACCAGCGCCGAGTTCGACCTGCTCTGGCTGCTGGCGGTCAACGCCGGGCGCATCCTCTCGCGCGAGGAGATCTTCAACGCCCTGCGCGGCATCGAGTACGACGGCCAGGACCGTTCCATCGACGTGCGCATCTCGCGCATCCGCCCGAAGATCGGCGACGACCCCATGCACCCGCGCCTGATCAAGACGGTGCGCAGCAAGGGCTACCTGTTCGTCGCCGAAGCCGCCGAGGCGCTGCCGCACGGCGACGTGGCGCCCGTCGTGCGCAACTGACCGGGCGCCCATGAATTCGATCTTCCTGCGTATCTACGGCGGCATGCTCGCCGCGCTGGTGCTGGTGGCGCTGCTCGGCGTCGGCGCGCTGCACCTGGTCAACGAGGTGCGCGCCGACCAGTACCGTGAAAGCCTGGCACGCGGCACCTTTCGCCTGATGGCGGACAACCTGCTGCCGATGAACGAGGTGGAGCGCCGGCGCGCCCTGGTCGTGTGGTCACGGCTGCTCGGCATTCCCCTGGAGCTGCAGGCGATGAGCGACGTGGCGCTGGAGAGCCGCGAGCGCAATCGCCTGCAGCGCGGCCACGTGCTGGTGCAGCAGACCGGGCCGCACTCGGCCAGGGTCTATGGTCTGCTCGACGGCAAGCAGCCGTTGCTGCTGACCGGCGAGATCCAGCAGGTCAGCGAGCAGCTGGCGCGGGCCACCAACTACCTGCTGATCGACGAACTGGTGCGCTATCCGGTGGACGAACAGCCGCGCCGCCTGGCCGAGCTGAAGGAGGACAAGCAGTTCGGCTTCGACCTGCAACTGGTGCAGCTGGAGGATGCCAGCATCGACCTCGATCAGCGTCGGCGGATCGACGAGGGCGACACGGTGATGGCGCTGGGCAAGGGCGGTGACTCGATCTATGTCTTCTCCGGCATCGTCGACACGCCCTGGGTGCTGGAGATCGGCCCGCTGTACCAGATGAATCCCTATCCGCCGCAGCTGCTGGTGCTGATCGGCGCGCTGGGGCTGAGCCTGATCGGCCTGATCGTCTACCTGCTGGTGCGCTCCCTGGAGCAGCGCCTGCGCGGGCTCGAGGGCGCCGCCACGCGGATTGCCAGTGGCCGCCTGGATGCCCGTGTGCCGGCGCGTGGCGCCGACTCGGTGGGGCGCCTGGCGAGCAGCTTCAACGCCATGGCCGAGCACCTGCAGACCTCGCTGAGTACCCAGCGCGAGCTGGTGCGGGCGGTGTCCCACGAGCTGCGCACGCCGGTGGCGCGCCTGCGCTTCGGCCTGGAGATGATCGCCGATGCGCCGAACGAGGCGGCGCGCAGCACGTACATGGAGGGCATGGACAGCGACATCCAGGACCTCGACAAGCTGGTCGACGAGATGCTCACCTACGCGCGCCTGGAGCAGGGCTCGCCGGCGCTGAACTTCCAGCAGGTGGAGCTCAAGGCGCTGATCGACCAGGTGATCGACGAGCTGGCGCCGCTGAGCAATCGGGTGCGCGTGGAGTGCGGCGCGGTGCTCAGTGTGCAGGCGGGCGGGGTGTGCTGGGTCGAAGCCGAACCGCGCTACCTGCACCGTGCCCTGCAGAACCTGGTGAGCAACGCCATGCGTCATGCCGAGGGGCGTGTGCTGATCAGTTGCCAGGTGGGCTACAAACGCTGCCGGATCGATGTCGAGGACGATGGTCCGGGCGTGCCGGAAGAGGCCTGGGAGCGCCTGTTCAGCCCCTTCCTGCGTCTCGACGACAGTCGCACGCGGGCCTCCGGCGGGCACGGCCTCGGCCTGTCCATCGTGCGGCGGATCATCTACTGGCATGGCGGTCGGGCGCAGATCGGTTGCAGCGACAGCCTCGGCGGCGCGCGCTTCAGCCTGGTGTGGCCACGGCGTCAGGGGGAGTAGGGCGCTCAGGCCGCCACGGCGACCAGGCTCAGCAGCCTGTCGTCGAACCGGGCGAACTGGCCCTCCAGCTCGGCGCCCGTGCGCCAGTCCGGGTGCAGGTCGATCAGCAGGCGCAGGCGGGCGCTGTCGTGATCGGCCTCGAGCAGCTCGGCGTCGTGGAAATAGAAGCGCGTCAGGGTCAGCGGGTAGAGCGCCTTGAACAGGCTTTCCTTCAGCGAGAAGGTCAGGCTTATACGCAGGGCGCGGGCCGCGTCGTCCAGAGGCTGCAGGCGCTGCAGCTCGGCCTCGGTGAGAATCTCTCCCTGCAGACGCAGGGCGCGCTCCGTCGGCAGCAGGCGTTCCACGTCCAGGCCCAGGGCGCACCAGCGATTGCGCGGGGCGACCAGCGCGGCGGCCCAGTTGTCACCGTGGGTGATCGAGCCGGCGACGCCTGACGGCCACTGCGGCGCACGATCGTCACCGACGGCCGGTACCTGGGCGTTGCCGGTCACGCGGCGCAGGGCTTCGCGGGCGCAGAGACGCCCGGCCAGGTATTCGGCCTGGCGCTTGGCCACGCCGCGCACCGGCGCGATGGCGCAGCGGGGGAAGTCGTCGGCGGCCAGCTGCGTGGGGTCGAAGCGCGTGCTGATCAGCTGCGCACCGGCCAGCGGGCGGGGCAGTGGGTCGTGGTCGTCGAGCGGGCTGCAGCAGGCGGGGTGGTAGGCATTCATGGCCGCGATTGTGCCGCGCGACGGACTGTCCAGTCATCCATCGTTTACATTTCTTTGCAGGCAGTTAACAAAGCTAAACGGACGTTGCCCCGGGCTTTTGTCAGACTGCGCCTGCATTCCTCAGGGAATGCAGGTGAGGTTGTAGTCAGTGCGAGGCGCTGACGTTTTCTCCGAGTTCGAGAACGGTAGCCCGATTGGGCTGCCGTTTTTTTTGCGCGTTTTTCGGGCCGTGCACGGATGGGGCGCGCTTCAGCGATCCATCGCTCTGGTGGATGTAAAGGGCGACATCCACCCTACGGTGCTGGTGGATGTGAGAGGCGACATTCGCCCTGCGGCTCCGCGTGATCGCCAAGGCGTTCGCATTTGCGCTGTGGCTTTCTGGAGGGTATTTGCAGTCAAATGCCTGTGCGGGCAAACCAACCCCCGCGAGGACCATGGACGATGACCCAACAATCGCAATTCGCCCTGCTCGGCAAGAAGCGCTTCCTGCCGTTCTTCATGACGCAATTGCTCGGCGCCTTCAACGACAACATCTTCAAGCAGTCGCTGATTCTCGCCATCCTCTTCAAGCTCAACACAGGCGTCGACCGCGATCTGCTGGTCAATCTCTGCGCGCTGCTGTTCATCCTGCCGTTCTTTCTGTTTTCCGCGCTGGGCGGCCAGTTCGGCGAGAAGTTCGCCAAGGACGCGCTGATCCGCAAGATCAAGCTCGCCGAGATCTTCATCATGCTCGCCGGGGCTGCCGGGGTGCTGCTCGACAGCCTGCCGCTGATGCTCGGCGTGCTGTTCGCCATGGGCACGCAGTCGGCGCTGTTCGGTCCGGTGAAGTATTCGATCCTGCCGCAGCACCTGCAGGAGCAGGAGCTGGTGGGGGGCAACGCGCTGGTGGAAATGGGCACCTTCCTGGCGATCCTCGCGGGCACCATCGGTGCCGGGGTGATGATGGCCAGCAGCAGTTACGCGCCCATCGTCGCCGCTTCGGTGGTGGGGGTGGCGTTGCTCGGCTACCTGGCCAGTCAGGGCATTCCCAAGGCCTCGGCGGCCATGCCGGAGTTGCAGCTGGACTGGAATATCTTCCGCCAGTCCTGGGTGATCATGAAACTCGGCCTGGGCCAGCGCCCGGCGGTGTCGCGCTCGCTGGTGGGCAACTCCTGGTTCTGGTTTCTCGGCGCGATCTACCTGACGCAGATTCCGGCCTACTCCAAGGAGTGGCTGTACGGCGACGAGAGCGTGGTGACGCTGATCCTCACCGTGTTCTCGCTGGGCATCGGCCTGGGGTCGATGCTGTGCGAGCGGATGAGCGGGCACAAGGTGGAGATCGGCCTGGTGCCGTTCGGCTCCATCGGCCTGACCCTGTTCGGCATCCTGCTCTGGTGGTTCTCCGGCGGCTTTCCGCAGGGCGCCGCGCCGCATGACTGGCTGGCGCTGCTGGGGCATGGCCAGGCCTGGTGGATCCTCGGCTGCATCCTCGGCATCGGCCTGTTCGGCGGCTTCTACATCGTGCCGCTGTATGCGCTGATCCAGTCGCGCACGGCGGAGCACGAGCGGGCGCGGGTGATCGCTGCCAACAACATCCTCAATGCGCTGTTCATGGTGGTCTCGGCCATCGTCGCGATTCTCTTCCTCAGCGTCGCCGGGCTGTCGATTCCGCAGCTGTTCCTGGTGGTGTCGCTGATGAACATCGCGGTCAACAGCTACATCTTCAAGATCGTCCCCGAGTTCAGCATGCGCTTTCTCATCTGGCTGCTCGGGCATTCGATGTACCGGGTCGAGCACAAGGGGCTCGAGGCGATCCCTGACGAAGGCGCTGCGGTGCTGGTGTGCAACCACGTGTCCTTCGTCGATGCACTGCTGATCGGTGGTGCGGTGCGGCGGCCGATTCGGTTCGTCATGTACTACCGGATCTACGACCTGCCGGTGCTCAACTTCGTCTTCCGCACGGCCGGCACCGTGCCGATCGCCGGGCGCAACGAGGACCTGCTGATCTACGACGCGGCGTTCAAGAAGATCGCCGAGTACCTGCGCAATGGCGAGCTGGTGTGCATCTTCCCCGAGGGCAAGCTGACCACCGATGGCGAGATCGACGAGTTCAAGGCCGGGGTCGAGCGCATTCTCGACGAGAACCCGGTGCCGGTGATCCCCATGGCCTTGCAGGGCCTGTGGGGCAGCTTCTTCAGCCGTGACCCGCACAAGGGCTTGTTCAAGCGTCTGTGGTCGCGGGTGTGCCTGGTGGCGGGCCAGCCCGTCGCCGCGCAGGACGCCAGGCGCGAGGTGCTGCAGGCGCAGGTGGCGGAGCTGCGCGGGGACTGGCGTTGATCTGAATTCAGGGGGGAGGGCTGCAGTCATGCAGGCGGCGCCGCGCTGCTGAAGCACCTCCCGCCGGGCTGATCGGGCTCAATGGCTCAACTTGAGCCCGATCAGCCCGCAGACGATCAGCGCCACGCTGGCCAGGCGCAGCAGGGCCATCGACTCACCGAACAGGATGATGCCGGCGATCACCGTGCCCACGGCGCCGACACCGGTCCAGATGGCGTAGGCCGTGCCCAGCGGCAGTTCCTTCATGGCCAGGCCGAGCAGGCCGAGGCTGATCAGCATCGCGCAGACGGTCAGGGCGGTGGGCAGGGGGCGGGTGAAGCCGTCGGTGTATTTCAGGCCGATGGCCCAGCCGACTTCGAACAGGCCGGCGAGCAGCAGGATGATCCAGGACATATAGCCTCCAGGGGTGACTGAAGGGGCCGTCCCCGGATGAGCCACCCTGGGCTCAGGGTGTGGAGGTCGTCCTCGCGTGCGCCATTATTGTGCATATCGGCGCGTCCGGGGCAAGGCGCCCCGGATTGGTGCGAGTGCTGGGCTCAGTCGCTGTGCGTGCCTGTGCCCTGGCCCATGCGCCGGTAGAGGGTTGCCAGCAGTGGCCCGGAGAGGTTGTGCCAGACGCTGAACAGGGCGCTGGGCACGGCGGCCAGCGGGCTGAAGTGGGCGCTGGCCAGGGCGGCGCCGAGGCCGGAGTTCTGCATGCCGACCTCGATGGACAGGGTCTTGCGTTGCGCCAGCGACATGCCGAACAGGCGTCCGGCCAGGTAGCCCAGGCCCAGGCCGATGCCGTTGTGCAGGATCACCACGGCCATGATCAGCAGGCCGGATTCGGCGATCTTGCCCTGGCTGGCGGCCACCACCGCCGCGACGATGGCGACGATGCTCACCACCGATATCAGCGGCAGCACCTCGACGGCGGTCTTCACCCGCTCACCCAGCAGGCGCTGGGCGACCAGGCCGAGCACGATGGGCAGCAGCACCATCTTGAGGATGGAAATGAACATGGCGCTGAAGGACACCGGCAGCCATTCCGAGGCCAGCAGCCAGATCAGCGCGGGCGTCACCAGCGGGGCGAGCAGGGTGGTCACGGCGGTGATCGAGACCGACAGCGCCAGGTCGCCACGGGCGAACCAGGTGATGACGTTGGAGGCCGTACCGCCCGGGCAGCAGCCCACCAGTATCACGCCGACGGCGATTTCCGCCGGCAGGGCGAAGGCCTGGCACAGCGCCCAGGCCAGCAGCGGCATGATGCTGAATTGCGCCACCACGCCGAGCAGCACCGCCAGTGGCCGGCGCGCGACTTCCTGGAAGTCGGCAGCCTTGAGGGTCAGGCCCATGCCGAACATGATCAGCCCGAGCAGCGGGACGATCCAGGCGGTCAGCGGCAGGAACCAGCTGGGCTGGAAGAAGGCCGCGATGGCGAACAGCAGCACCCAGACGGCGAAGGTGTTGCCGATGAAGCGGCTGAGGGTGATCAGGGCTTGCATGGTGTGTTTCCTGGCAGGTTCGGAAAAGTCGGCCAGCCTAGCAGAAGCGCCGCTGGCCGGGTCGGGTGCGCAGCCGCTGCGTGTAGCGCTGCGTACCCGGGTCGTAGGAGCCGGCTTGCCGGCGATGCTTTTTCCAGGAGGGCACGGATCGCATGCCGGCCCGCTCCTGCAAACGCCTTACAGCGGTTCCTCGTCCGCCGGGTAGCGGCTGGCGCTGAGGCTCTCCTTGATCTTGCGCAGGTGTGGCTGGAAGTCCACGCCACGGCGCAGGGTGACGCCGGTGGCGAGCACGTCGAGCACGGTGAGCTGGATGATGCGCGAGGTCATCGGCATGTAGATGTCGGTGTCTTCCGGCAGCGGGATGTCCAGGCTCAGGGTGCTGGCCTTGGCCAGTGGCGAGCCGGCGGCGGTGAGGCCGAGCACCGAGGCACCGTTCTCGCGCGCCAGGCGGGCGACCTCCACCAGCTCGCGGGTGCGCCCGGTGTAGGAAATGATCACGAACAGGTCGCCGGTGTGCGCCACCGAGGCGATCATGCGTTGCATCAGCACGTCGGAGTGGGCGGAGACAGCCAGGTTGAAGCGGAAGAACTTGTGCTGTGCGTCCAGCGCCACCGAGGACGAGGCGCCGAGGCCGAAGAAGTGGATCTGCCGCGCCTGGATCAGTAGGTCGACGGCGCGGCTGACGTGCTGTGCGTCGAGGCTCTGGCAGGCGGCGTCGAGCGAGGCGATGGTGCTGCCGAAGATCTTCCGGGTGTAGGCCTCGGGGCCGTCGTCGGCGGACACCGCACGGCTGACGTAGGCGGCGCCACTGGCCAGGCTCTGCGCCAGCTGCATCTTCAGTTCCGGGTAGCCGTTGGCGCCGAAGGAGCGGCAGAAGCGGTTGACCGTCGGCTCGCTGACCCCGGCAGCCTGGGCGAGAGCGGCAATGCTGAAGCGGGTGGCCTGCTGGGGGTCGTAGAGGATCACCTCGGCGACCTTGCGTTCAGCCTTGTTCAGGTCGTCCAGGCGGCTCTGGATCTTTTCCAGCAGGTTGCGCACGCGGTCCATAGGGGCTCCTAACAGGCGGTTGAACGGGGGTGGCGGTATCGCGACGGGCGGTAAGACAGCCGGCCTATCCTACTGATGACGCTCGATGGTCTCCACCGACTTCTCTGTTCTAGAAAATAATGTTGTTGCTATAACAATATTTCCCCTTGATAAAACCCTTATCAACCGGTATTTCTAACGCATCTTGATAAAAGAACAATCTCATGGCCGCAATCAAGCTTGAATCCTGTACCTTCGCCCTGTTCGGTGCCCTGGGTGATCTCGCCTTGCGCAAGCTGTTTCCCGCGCTTTATCAACTCGATCGTGCCGGTTTGCTGCACGATGGCACGCGCATCCTGGCGCTGGCCCGCGAGGCCGGGACGCCGGACAGCCACCTGGGTGCCATCGAGCAGGCGCTGCGCCTGCACGTGCCGGCCAAGGAACTGACGGACGTCGATCTCTCGCGTTTCCTGGCGCGGCTGAACTACCTGAGCATGGATTTTCTCAAGGCCGAGGACTACGCGGCGCTGCTCGAGCACGTCAGCCCGCAGGATCAGCTGATCGCCTACTTCGCCACGCCGGCCTCCGTCTATGGCGGCATCTGCAGCAACCTGGCGGCCGTCGGCCTGGCCGAGGGCACGCGGGTGGTGCTGGAGAAGCCCATCGGTCACGACCTGGCGTCCTCGCGCGCGGTCAACGATGCGGTGGCCCGGGTGTTCCCCGAGAACCGCGTCTATCGCATCGACCATTACCTGGGCAAGGAGACGGTGCAGAACCTGATCGCCCTGCGCTTCGCCAACAGCCTGTTCGAGACCCAGTGGAACCAGAACCATATCTCCCACGTGGAAATCACCGTGGCCGAGAAGGTGGGGATCGAAGGGCGCTGGGGCTACTTCGATCAGGCCGGGCAGTTGCGCGACATGATCCAGAATCACCTGCTGCAGCTGCTCTGCCTGATCGCCATGGACCCGCCCAGCGACCTCTCCGCCGACAGCATCCGTGACGAGAAGGTCAAGGTGCTCAAGGCGCTGGAGCCGATCAGCGTCGAGCAGCTCGGCCAGCGCGTGGTGCGTGGCCAGTACGTCGCCGGCAGCAGCGACGGGCGGCCGGTGCCTGGCTACCTGGAGGAAGAGAACTCCAACACGCAGAGCGACACCGAGACCTTCGTCGCCCTGCGTGCGGACATTCGCAACTGGCGCTGGGCCGGCGTGCCGTTCTACCTGCGCACCGGCAAGCGCATGCCGCAGAAGCTGTCGCAGATCGTCATTCACTTCAAGGCGCCGCCGCACTACATCTTCGCCCCGGAGCAGCGCCAGCTGATCGGCAACAAGCTGATCATCCGCCTGCAGCCGGACGAGGGCATCGCCCTGCAGGTGCTGACCAAGGACCAGGGCCTGGACAAGGGCATGCAGCTGCGCAGCGGGCCGCTGCAGCTGAGCTTCTCCGATACCTATCGCAGCGCCCGCATCCCCGACGCCTACGAGCGGTTGCTGCTGGAGGTGATGCGCGGCAACCAGAATCTGTTCGTGCGCAAGGACGAGATCGAGTATGCCTGGCAGTGGTGCGATCAGCTGATCGACGGCTGGCAGCGGCTGGGCGAAGCGCCGAAACCCTACACGGCAGGCAGCTGGGGGCCGATGGCCGCGGTGGCGCTGATCACTCGCGACGGGAGGAGCTGGTATGGCGATCTCTGAGCTGCCGTTGCCGCCGGGCGTCAACGGCTGCGCGCACGGCGATGCCGGGCAACTGGCCGAGGCACTGGCGCAGCGCGTTGCCGCTGCACTGCGCCAGGCGCTTGCCGAGCGTGGCCAGGCGACCCTGGTGGTGTCCGGCGGGCGCAGCCCGGTGGCGTTCTTCGAGGCGCTGGCGCAGCAGGTGCTGCCCTGGGCGCAGGTGCTGGTGAGCCTGGCCGACGAGCGCTGGGTGCCGGTCAATCATGCCGCCAGCAACGAAGCCCTGGTGCGCCGTCATCTGTTGCGCGGGGCGGCTGCCGAGGCGCGCTTTCTCAGCCTCTATCAGGTCGCCGGCAGCCATGAGCAGGCCGCCGAGCTGGCCGATGCCGCCGTCGCCGAGCTGGCAGACATCGATGTGCTGGTGCTGGGCATGGGCGACGATGGTCATACCGCCTCGCTGTTCCCCGGCAGCGCCCACCTGCGGCAGGCGCTGCAGGCGGATTGCCCGCGTCGCGTCCTGGCGATGCTCGCGCCGAGCGAGCCGACGCAGCGCCTGACCCTGACCCTGCCGGTACTGGCCCGTGCGCGCCTGCCGCTGCTGGCGATCCAGGGCCAGGCGAAACTGAACACACTGAGCGCGGCGCTGCTGCCGGGTGAGATCGCCGAGCTGCCGATCCGCGCTTTCCTGCATTCCCCTCTCGAAATTCATTGGTGCCCCTGACATGACCAGCCTCGACCAAGACCAGCGCGCGCGCATGGCCGAAAAGATCGCCGAGATCGACCGCATCTGTGCCCAGGCGCGAATCATGCCGGTGATCACCATCGCCCGCGAGGCGGACATCCTGCCGCTGGCCGATGCCCTGGCGGCGG
This sequence comes from Pseudomonas sp. BMW13, assembly GCF_013357275.1. NCBI lineage: Bacteria > Pseudomonadati > Pseudomonadota > Gammaproteobacteria > Pseudomonadales > Pseudomonadaceae > Pseudomonas > Pseudomonas sp. BMW13. Next base: position 31,250 of record NZ_SUKD01000029.1, read on the forward strand.
GTGGTCTGCGCGTGCTGGAAGTGACCCTGCGCTCGGAGCACGGCCTGGAGGCGATCCGTCGTCTGCGCGCCGAGCGGCCCGAGCTCTGCGTCGGTGCCGGCACCGTGCTGGACGAGCAGATGCTGGAAGCGGCCACCGCCGCTGGTGCGCAGTTCATCGTCACGCCGGGGAGCACGCGCGAGCTGCTGCTGGCGGCGCTGGACAATCCCTTGCCCTTGCTGCCGGGGGTGAGCAGCGCCTCGGAGCTGATGGTCGGCTACGCCCTCGGCTACCGCCGCTTCAAGCTGTTCCCGGCGGAACTGTGCGGCGGCGTCGCGGCGCTCAAGGCGCTGTCCGGGCCTTTCGGCGGCGTGCGCTTCTGTCCTACCGGCGGCGTCAATCCGGACAACCTGCAGCGCTACATGGAGCAGCCCAACGTCATGTGCGTGGGCGGTACCTGGATGTTCCAGCGCGAGTGGGTGGAGAACGGCGACTGGGCGCGGATCCAGCAGTGCAGCGCCGAGGCCTTGCAGCTGTTGGGCTGAGGCGGGGCGCCCGATCAATTTCCGTCCAAGGTCACTTATATGGTCATCTAGTTGAATGATGACTTAATAGTGGCGCCATGATATCGTCGACCGATCAGTCACTTCCGAGTGCCGTGGTTAGCGTGCTGGCAACAAGAACAATTCTCCAGCGGATATCCAATCCCCATTCCTTGGACGGAGAATTTCATGAGCAAATGGCTCGGCAATGTCAGTGTCACCCTCAAGCTCGCTATCAGTTTCGGCCTCGTGCTTCTGCTTACCCTGCTTCTGGCGATCACCGGCTGGGACGGTATCGGCCGCCTCATCGAGCGCGGCCAGCGGGTCATCGAGATCAATGAGGTCAACAACCTGCTCGATGACCTGAGAGTCAACCGCGTGCGCTACGTCATGAGCAACGGCGACAAGGCGCTGGGGGACGAGATGCAGCGTGCGCTCGACCTCTACCGCGCCTCGCACGAGCGCATCATGGGCAACTTCAGGTCGGCCGATAACATTCGCCTGCTCAAGCAGCAGAACGGCCAGATCGCCCATTATCAGGAGGCCCTGACGACCATGCGCAGCGCCTTCGCCGACGCCGCTGCGACGCGCCAGGAGATGGGCCGCCTGGCCCGTGACGTCTTCGCCGAGATCGAGGCCCTCGACGCGGTGATTGCGCGCATGCCGGAGTACGACCCGCAGCGGCAGGTGCGCTACCGGGCCATGCGTGATGCCAAGGAAGGCATCCAGCTGATGCGCTACGAGGTGCGTGGCTACACCGCCAAGGTCAATGCCGACAGCGAAGCCGCGGTGGTTCGCCAGGTGCAGCGAACCGCCGACAGCCTGGCTCAGCTCGAGGTGTCGATGGGCAGCGAGAGTGCGGCGCAGGTCGAGGCCATTCAGCGTGGCTTCGACAGCTACCGGGCGGTGGTGACGGCCTTCCAGCAGGCCAACACGGCGGCGATCGCGGCGCGTGACGAATTGGACCGGACCGGCAACGAAATCGTCAAACTGAGCGATCAGCTCATCCACAACCAGGTGCTGCAGCGTGACAGCGACACGGCCGCCGCCAAGTCCATGCAGCTGATCACCACGCTGGTGGCACTGGCCATCGGCATCGGTTCGGCGATCCTGATCACCCGGCAGATCACCCGGCCGCTGGGCGACACGCTGGCGGTGGTGGAGCGCATCGCCTCCGGCGACCTCACCGATCTGCCGCCGAGCACGCGCCGCGACGAGATCGGCGTGTTGCAACAAGGCGTCCAGCGCATGGGCCAATCCCTGCGCGAGCTCATCGGTGGCATTCGTGACAGCGTGAGCCAGATCGCCAGTGCCGCCGAAGAACTGTCGGCGGTGACCGAGCAGACCAGCGCCGGGGTCAACAGCCAGAAGCAGGAGACCGATCAGGTCGCGACCGCCATGCAGGAGATGTCCGCGACGGTGAACGAGGTGGCGCGCAATGCCGAGCAGGCGTCGCTCGCGGCCGCCGATGCCGACGCCGAGGCGCACCAGGGCGACCAGGTGGTGAACGAGGCGATCGAGCAGATCGAGGTGCTGGCCGGCGAGATGGTGCGCTCTACCGATGCGATGAACCTGCTGCAGAAGGAAAGCGAGAAGATCGGCAGCGTGATGGACGTGATCAAGGCCGTTGCCGATCAGACCAACCTGCTGGCGCTCAACGCTGCCATCGAAGCCGCCCGCGCCGGCGAGGCCGGGCGCGGTTTTGCCGTGGTGGCCGACGAGGTGCGCGGCCTGGCGCGGCGCACGCAGCAGTCCACCGAGGAAATCGAGGCGCTGATCGGGGCCTTGCAGCGTGGTACCCAGCAGGTGGCGGGCGTGCTGGCGGAAAGCCGTGGCCTGACCGAAGGCAGTGTCGAGCTGGCGCGCAAGGCCGGCTCGGCGCTGGGGGTGATCAACCAGAAGGTCTCCAACATCCAGTCGATGAACCAGCAGATCGCTGCGGCTGCCGAGCAGCAGGGCGCGGTTGCCGAGGAGATCGGCCGCAGCGTGCTCAACGTGCGCGACGTCGCCGAACAGACCGCAGCAGCCAGCGAGGAAACGGCCGCCAGCTCGGTGGAACTGGCGCGACTGGGCAACCATCTGCAGGTGCTGGTCAGTCGCTTCCGCGTCTGAGCCGAGCCGGTGTCGGTGCGCCAGGCGCACCCTCGTTCATCGATCCCTCCCGTGCGGCGCCCGGCAATTGGGCGCCCAATCGCTCAACCCTGTACTAGAGTGGCCTGGGTCCGGTGTGCAGCGCGTGCTGTCGCCGGGCGTTCATTCAGTGGGGTGAGCGGCGACGCCGGTTCGCAGCGTCGAACGTGCGCAGAAATTTTTTTCCGGCGCCTGTCGATTCTTCCGTTGCCCGTTCGACTACTGCATAGAACCCCGCCCAGGGTTCACTGTCAGCCGTAGGGAGACGCCCTGCGCGCGATTCGACTCGAACAAGGAGAAAGGCGATGCGTTTCATGGTGATTGTCAAAGCAACCGCAGATTCCGAGGCCGGCATGATGCCCAGCGAGGAGCTGCTGACGGCCATGGGTCAGTACAACGAGGAACTGGCGGCGGCCGGTGTGATCCAGGCCGCCGAAGGCCTGCACCCCAGCTCGAAGGGCGCGCGGGTACGCTTTTCCGGCGCGCAGCGCACGGTGATCGATGGCCCGTTCATGGAAACCAAGGAGCTGGTGGCCGGTTTCTGGATCTTCCAGGTCGAGTCGCTGCAGGCCTGCATCGATTGGGTCAAGCGTTGCCCCAATCCCATGCCTGGCGAGTCCGACATCGAGATTCGGCAGATCTTCGATGCCGAGGATTTCGGCGCCGAGTTCACCCCCGAATTGCGTGAGCAGGAAGAACGCATTCGCGCACGCATGTGCGCTGAAGACTGAGGAGAGAATCGATGAAAATCCATGCCTATCTGATCTTCGACGGCCAGTGCGAAGCGGCCTTCAACTTCTACGCCGAGCTGCTGGGCGGCAAGCTGGAGCTGATGCGCTTCGCTGACAGCCCGGAGGCCGGCGAGGTGCCGGCACAGTTCCATGACCGGGTGATGCACGTGTGCCTGACGGCGGGCGACCAGGTGCTGATGGCATCCGACACCATTCCGCAGTACCCGCACGAGGGCATCAAGGGCTGCTCGATTTCCCTGCAGGTGGACAACGTGCCCGAGGCCGAGCGCCTGTACGCGGCACTCTCGGAGGGGGGCGAGGTGCAGATGGCACTGCAGGCCACCTTCTGGGCGACCCGCTTCGCCATGCTCACCGACCGTTTCGGTGTGCCGTGGATGATCAACTGCGTGGTCGATAGCCAGCAGGGCTGACGGCGGCAGGGTGCAATCCGGGAAAGCGGGATTGCACCCTGCGCGGCATTGCGCGTTAGCCGCGAAAAACTGAGGCGGCTCCTGCACGAGCAGCTGTCCGACGGTGCTCGGTGGGAGGGGCTTCAACCGCGATCAGTCGAGAAGCTCGCCGCTGAAGCGCCTGCCGCAAGGCGCAGCCTCCACCCGTTGGTGCTGCTAGCTCACCAGCGTCAGCGGCTCGGGCTCCTGCTGGAGCTGCACGCCAGCGAGGAATTCCTCGCCCCAGCGGCGGATGTCGTTGTAGCAGACGATATCGAACAGCTCGCGCAGGCGCGCCTGCGCCTCGCTCTTCGGCAGGTTGAGGGCCAGGTAGCAGGTCTGCGCCAGGTCGGCCGGGTCATGCGGGTTGGTCAGCAGCGCCCCCTTGAGTTCGGCTGCCGCGCCGGCGAACTCCGACAGCACCAGCACGCCACGTCCGTCGAGCAGGCCCTGGGCGGCGACGAACTCCTTGGCCACCAGGTTGAGGCCGTCACGCAGCGGGGTGATCCACATCACGTCGGCCATGGCGTACCAGGCACTGACTTCCTCGAACGGCAGGCTGCGGAAGAAGAACTGCAGCGGCGTCCAGCCGATCCGTGCGAAGCGGCCGTTGATGCGCCCCACGGCCTGTTCGATCTGCGTCTGCAGCTCGTCGTAGATGGTCATTTCCTTGGCTGCCGGTACGCACACGGTGACCAGGGTGACCTTGCCGATCAGCTCGGGATTGTCCGCAAGCAGGCGCTCGTAGGCATTGAGCTTTTCCAGGATGCCCTTGGTGTAGTCGAGGCGTTCCACCGAGAGGATCAGCTTGACGCCCTTCATCTCCTCACGCAGCTGGCCCATCAGCTCCTTGATCTTCGGCGCCTCCAGGGCGCTGCGCACGCGGTCGATGTCCAGCCCGACCGGATGGGCGCCGAGCTTGACCTGGCGGGTGCCGGTGTCGAGGGCGGTGGTCATGCGCTCCAGGCCCACGGCACAGCCGTAGGTGATGAAGCGCGGCGCGCAGTTCTGCCGTTCCAGGGTCTTGAGCGGGAACACGCCACGGGCGACGTCGACGAAGTTCTCCACCTGGCGCGGAATGTGGAAACCGATGTAGTCGCACTGCAGCAGGCTGCCGACGATCTGCCGGCGCCAGGGCAGCACGTTGAATACGTCCGCCGAGGGGAAGTAGGTGTGGTGGAAGAAGGCGATGCGCAGGTCCGGGCGCAGCTCGCGCAGGTAGGCCGGGACCATCCACAGGTTGTAGTCGTGCAGCCAGACGATGGCGCCTTCGGCGGCTTCCAGTGCGGTGCGCTCGGCGAAGGCGCGGTTGACCTTGAGGAAGATCTGCCAGTCGTCCTCGTTGAAGGTGGCGCGTTCCCAGAAGGTGTGCAGGGTCGGCCAGAAGGCCTCCTTGGAGAAGCGCTTGTAGAAGATGTCGACCTCTTCCTTGCTCAGCTTGACCCGCGCCGCGGTGAGCTTGGGATAGCGCTCGGCATCCACCGTGGTGTGGCTGTCGAACGGCTCGTCGTCGTCCTCGTGCACGGCCCAGGCGACCCAGGAGCCGGGGCGGCCGTCGCCGAAGAAGCTCAGCAGGGTCGGGATGATGCCGTTGGGCGAGGTGGGACGGCGACGCTGCAGCTTGCCGGCGGCGTTGCGGTATTCCTCGTAGGGCAGGCGGTGATAGACCATCACCAGTTCGGACTTGCCAGGTTGTGCCGCCTGGCGACGTTCGGCGGCGATGCCGTGCTCGCCGAGGAAACCGAAGTGGGCGAAGGCCTCGAGGATGCCGCCACAGCCGGGGCGGTTGGCGTGCAGGGTTCGCGAATGATGACGGGTGGCTTCCAGCAGCGCGCCCTCGGACTGGCCGACGCACACGCCATGGAAGCTGGCGCTGAGCATGGACAGGTCGTTGAGCGTGTCGCCCGCCGCCAGCACCTGGTCATGGTTCAGCTCCAGCCAGTCGGCCAGGGCCTTGAGGCTGCTGCCCTTGTTCACGCCCCGGGGCAGGAAGTCCAGGTACAGCTCGGCGGAGTACAGCAGGTCGCAGCCCAGCTGCTCCGCTGCTTCGCGCAGCGCCGGGTTGGCCGCCTGCTCGGGCGTGCAGAAGTAGGAACAGCGGCGCGCCTGCGGCACGTCCTGGCGTTCCAGGCCGAAGGATTCGATGGCGCTGGCGACCTGGCTCTCACCGGGCCAGTGGGCATCGACCAGGCTCTGCAACGGCTGGATCGGCTGCAGGCTGTCACCATGCACCAGGGTCGCCCCGACGTCGGCGATGATGTAGTCCGGCTGCGGTAGCGTCGGGTCGGCCAGCAGCGGCAGCACCGCCTCCAGGCTGCGCCCGGTGACGTAGGCGAGCTTGATCTCGGGGTGAGCGGCGATGGTCTGATAGAGGCTCAGGCGATCCTCGGGATCGCCGGCGAGAAAGGTTCCATCCAGGTCGGTGGCTAATAGCATCGTTGTTTCTCCAGAAGTGGCCGGTGCGGCGCGGCTCGTGCGAGCGGCCGGCAGGCCGGGTTCTGGCTGCTTGGGATAGGCTCGGGGCCTTGCCGAAACAGCCGGTTGACGTCTTCAGGACACGGGGTTCGGGGTGTCCTCCATGGGTTCGTGTTCATGTGGCGGCGCATCGGGCATCAGCTCCAGCACCGTGGGGCTGGTGCGCAGCATGGGCACGAAGTGGGCGGCATCGCCGCTGACCAGATCGCTGACATGGCGCAGCCGGTAGAGGGTGTAGGCGGCCAGCAGGCCGAGGGTGCTGGCGAAGTACAGCGGCAGTGCCGTGGCGCCCAGCTGCTCCATCAACACGCCGGCCAGCAGCGGCCCGCAGACCGAGCCGATGCCATTGACCATCAGCAGGCTGGCGGAGCCGGAAAGGATCTCGTCGCTGTGCAACTGGTCGATCAGCTGCGCCACGGCGATGGGGTAGATGGCGAAGGCCAGGCCGCCCCAGACGAAGATGGCGCCGAGCAGCAGCGGTCCGGCGGGCAGCAGGCTCATGACCAGCGCCAGGCCGACGGCCAGCAGCACGACCCAGAGCAGCACCTGGCGGCGGTCGTGACGGTCCGAGTAGATGCCGATCGGCCATTGCAGCAGGGCGCCGCCGAGAATGGTCGCGGTCATCAGCAGGCCGACGCCGGGGGTGTCGAAGCCGGCCAGGCTGGCGTACACCGGCGCCATGCCCCAGAAGGCACCGAGGGCCAGGCCGGACAGGCCGGCGGCGACGATGGCCAGCGGCGCGATGCTCCACAGCTGGCGCAGGTTGCTCGGTGGCGTTTCCGGCAGGCTCGGTTGCGCCTGGCGGGTCAGGGTGATGGGCATCAGCGCGGCGCTGATCAGAATCGCGGCGATGGCGAACAGGGTGAACTGCACCGGGTCAGCCAGGTGCAGCAGTTGCTGGGCCAGGGCCAGGGCACCGAGGTTGACCGCCATGTACACGGCGAACACCTGGCCGCGTTTCTCGTTCGCCGCCTGGGCGTTGAGCCAGCTTTCGATGACCATGTACAGCGTCACCAGGGCCAGGCCGTAGAGCACGCGCAGGCCCAGCCAGATCCACGGGTCGATCAGCAGCAGGTGGAGCAGGGCGGCGATGGCGGCCAGCGCCGCGCAACAGGCGAATGCACGGATATGCCCGATGCGCCGGACCAGCGGAGTCGCCAGCCAGGTGCCGAGGAGGAACCCGACGAAGTACCCGGACATGATCAGTCCGAGCATCGTGGTGGAGTAGCCTTCGGCGACGCCACGCAGGGTCAGTAGGGTGTTGAGCAGGCCATTGCCGAGCAGGAGTAACGCGACCCCGCTCAGCAACGAACTGATGGGGGCAATCAGGGACCACATGCGAACTACCCTAGGGAACTGTGCCCTCGATGGCAAGCATGAAACACGCCATGGTTTTCCTGATGTGTTTCCAAGCTATTGATATATATGAAGTATTTTTACTGATAAACGGTAGATCAATTTTTCGGTGGTGCCTGGCGCCCCGTCATGGGGCGTCGCTGGCATCCGGCAGGGGCAGCAGCGGGCGCTGGTCCGCAGGCAGCGTGCGGTTGAGGCGCGCGACGAACGCGTTGATTTCCTCGCGCTCGCGGCGCTCGAGCAGGTGGCGCTCGGCGGTGTCCCGCACGCTGCGCGCATGGCGCAGCAGCACCTCACGCTGCGCCGGGCTGCAGGGGCGGTGCAGCAGGTTCTTGAACGCCTGCAGGAGGCTGCTCAGCACGCTGACGTCCGCCGCGCCGTAGGCCCGAATCGGCCCCAGCAGTTGCAGCAGCAACTGGTCCAGCGAGAGTTCGTGGTAGGACAGCCGTGGCGGTTCGTCGGGCAGCGGCACGAAGTCGCGGTCGCCGAGTGCCAGGCGTCTGCTCAGCAGCACGCTGAGCAGGTCGACGGTCTTGATCGCGGTACCCGGATCGTTGATGCCGGGGCTGAGCGCCTTCACGGCGATCTCCGCCATCTGCCGGCAGCCGAAGAAGTAGTGGGTGCTGGCGTACTCCTCGATGAAGAAGTCGAAGCAGTCGAGCAGTTGCTGGCAGACGTCTTCGTCCAGCGGACGCTCCAGGCGCAGCAATGGATGGCCCTCGGTGACGAAGAAACCGCGGTGGGCGAGGACCGTCATGCGCACCTGGTGGCGGCGCAGCAGGGCGTTGGCTTCGCTGACGTTGAGGGCCTTGAAGTAGCCGTTGCGCTGCGCATTGATCGTCACCCAGGCGCTGTCGTCCGGCCAGTCGGGTTGCTGCTCCCGGTCGGCCAGGTTCGCCTGGCAGGCGTCGAGCTTTTCCAGGCTGGCGCCGTAGAGATTGCTGAGAATGTGCTCGACCTGGATGGACTGCGAGATGGAGCGGATGAAGTGCACGAACAGGCCCAGGCAGGTGATACCCAGGGCCAGGGTGATCAGCACGCCGAGGCTCGGCACCCGCTCGCTGTCGCCCTGTTCGATGGTGGTGATCAGCAGCAGCGCATAGAGGATGCTGCCCAGGTAGACGCCGAGGGTCTTCTGGTGCCCCTTGCTGCTGATCAGGCCCGGAATCACCCGTGGCGAGAGCGAGGCCGCGGCGTTGTTGAGCACCACCATGACCATCGAGAAGCTGAACACCATCAGCGAGAGGATGCCGGCCACCAGGGTGCCGAGGATCAGCCTGGCGTTGTCCGCATTGCGCACCAGGCCGATGTCGAAATTCTCCTTGAGCGCCATCATCCAGGGGCGATATTCGATGGCCATGGTCAGCACGCACAGCAGGAAGAAGCCGATGGCGATCAGCGTCGGGTAGAAGGCCAGGCTGTGGATGATGCGCTGGTAGGCGCGAAAGAGGATGTTGCTGGGTACGGCCATTGGCGAATCCGTCGTGGATGGCGTTGACCGCACTATAGCCGTGAAGCGGGCAGGCGGCAGGCCATAGTGACCGCCGCCCGCCGACTCAGTTCACGCAGACCCGGGCGATGGCGCTGGCCAGTTGCTCCAGGCGCGTGGCATCCAGTCCGGCGACGTTGGCGCGGCCGCTGCCGACCATGTACACACTGAACTCCTCGCGCAGGCGTTGCACCTGCACCGCTGTCAGGCCGGTGTAGGAGAACATGCCGCGCTGCTCGGCGATGTGCGCGAAGCGCTCGCTCAGGCCGTGCGGTGCCAGGGCTTCGACCAGGCCGCGGCGCAGGCTGGCGACGCGTTGGCGCATGACTTCCAGCTCGTCCAGCCACAGGCGCTTGAGCGCCTCGTCGCCCAGCACCTGCGCGACCACCGCGGCGCCATGGGCCGGTGGTGTCGACCACAGGTTGCGCGCGATGGACGCCAGCTGGCTGCGGATGTCGAGCAGTTTCTCGGCATCGGCGGCGCAGACGATCAGGGCACCGGTGCGCTCGCGATAGAGGCCGAAGTTCTTCGAGCAGGAGCTGGTGATCAGCAGTTCGGGCAGCTCGGCGGCGAACAGGCGCACTGCCCAGGCATCGTCCTCCAGGCCATCGCCGAAGCCCTGGTAGGCGAAGTCGATCAGCGGCAGCAGTTCGCGAGCCTTGACCACTTCCAGCACGCGCTTCCAGTCACGCGGAGCGAGGTCGAAGCCGGTGGGGTTGTGGCAGCAGGCATGCAGCAGGACCACATCGCCCTTGGGCAGGTGGGTGAGTACCGCGATCATGGCCTCCACGTCGAGGCGATTGTCGGCGCCGACGTAGGGGTAGTGGCCGACCTTGAGCCCGGCCTCGGCGAACAGCGTCTCGTGGATCGGCCAGGTCGGGTCGCTCAGCCAGATGCCGCGTCCCGGCAGGCAGTGGCGGATGAAGTCGCCGGCCAGGCGCAGGGCGCCGGTGCCGCCGGGGGTCTGCGTCGCCCCGGCACGCTGCTCGGCGAGCAGGGCGGAACCCGCGCCCAGGACCAGCTCGCTGAGCAGGGCGCCGAACGCCGCGTCACCGTGGCCGCCGACGTAGGTCTTGGTGCGCTCGCTGTCGATCAGCTGCTGCTCGGCCAGTTTCACCGCACGCGGGATCGGCGTCAGGCCCTGGGCATCCTTGTACACGCCGACCCCCAGGTCCAGGCGCGCCGGGTTGCTGTCCAGGCGATACGCCTCCATCAGGCTGAGGATCGGGTCGCCGGGCACGCGGGCGACAGCGGCGAAATGGCTCACTTGCGACCCTCGGCACTGGCGGCGAGTACATCGGTGCGGGCCGCCATGATGAAGTCGTTGCGGTGCAGGCCGCGCATCTCGTGGCTCCACCAGGTGACGGTGACCTTGCCCCATTCGGTGAGCAGGGCAGGGTGGTGACCGACTTCCTCGGCGATGGCACCGACGGCGTTGGTGAAGGCCAGGGCGTGGCGGAAGTTCCTGAACAGGTAGACGCGCTCCAGCTCCATGTGGTCGCCGCGCACCTCGATGTTCCAGTCGGGAATCTCGCGGATCAGCTCGGCCAGCTCCTCATCGGACACTTTCGGCGCATCGGCGCGGCAGGCTTCGCACTGGGCTTGGGCAAGACTCATTGGGGTTCTCCTGATTGTTCGTAGCCCGGATGAAATCCGGGGCGATGTCTGAGGGCCATCCCGGATTTCATCCGGGCCACTCGCTATAGCGATGGTGGACAAGCCTGGCGGCATGTCCACCCTACGCGGCTTTCGGCGGAAACTTCGGGGCATGCAGGCCCAGGCTCATGGCCTGTTGCACCAGCGCCATGATGTCCTGCTGGGCCAGCTCGAACAGGCGCTTGAGCTCCGGCAGGACGAAGTACACCGGTTGCAGGATATCGATGCGATACGGCGTGCGCATCGCTTCCAGCGGATCGAAGGCCTGGTGCTCGGGTACGTCGGACAGGGCGTAGAGGGTTTCCTTCGGCGAGGACAGGATGCCGCCGCCGTAGATGCGTCGGCCTGCCGGGGTGTCGAGCAGGCCGAACTCGATGGTCAGCCAGTACAGGCGCGCCAGGTAGACGCGCTGCTCTTTCGTGGCCTGCAGGCCGAGCTTGCCGTAGGTGTGGGTGAATTCGGCGAACCAGGGGTTGGTCAGCAGCGGGCAGTGGCCGAAGATCTCGTGGAAGATGTCCGGCTCCTGCAGGTAGTCCAGTTCTTCGGGCGTGCGGATGAAGGTGGCGACGGGAAACTGCTTGCTGGCCAGCAGCTCGAAGAAGGTCTGGAACGGAATCAGCGCCGGCACCCGTGCCACGCGCCAGCCGGTGCTGGCTTCGAGCACCCGGTTGATCTCGCCCAGCTGCGGGATGCGCTCCAGCGGCAGGCCGAGCTGTTCGATGCCGTCCAGGTATTCCTGGCAGGCACGGTTCTCGATCACCTTCAGTTGGCGGGTGATCAGGGTGTTCCACACCTGATGCTCGGCCTCGGGGTAGTGGATAAAGCCACTGTCGTCCGGTTCTCGGGCCAGGTACTGCGTGCTCTTCATCGCTGCCTCCTTCAGGGGGCTGTTGTTCTTGTCTTGACCAGAGCATGCCTGCGATCGCTCCGCCGAACAGGGGGCAGTCCAGGCGGGATATGTGCGGACAGGGGGTTAAATCGTAAAGTTTTGATTACGACTTTGGTGGGGTGGCCGGCTTTCAGCTTGCTGTCACGCGAAACTGTCACATATTCTTGACGAAAAATATGCCGTCGCGGCGAATTTCCAAGTGTGACGGCCCATAACAAGACCCACAAGAGCCTGCGCCATGCGTATCAAGGTCCATTGCCAGAACCGTGTCGGCATCCTGCGTGACATCCTCAACCTGCTGGTCGACTACGGCATCAACGTCGCCCGTGGTGAAGTCGGCGGCGAGCAGGGCAACGCCATCTACCTGCACTGCCCGAACCTGATCAACCTGCAATTCCAGTCGCTGCGCCCCAAGTTCGAGGCGATTCCCGGCGTGTTCGGCGTCAAGCGCGTCGGCCTGATGCCCAGCGAGCGGCGTCATCTGGAACTCAACGCACTGCTCGGCGCTCTGGATTTTCCGGTGCTGTCGATCGACATGGGCGGCAGCATCGTCGCCGCCAACCGCAGTGCCGCGCAGTTGCTCGGCGTGCGGGTGGACGAGGTACCCGGCATGGCGCTGTCGCGTTACGCCGAGGACTTCGACCTGCCCGAGCTGGTGCGCGCCAACAAGACGCGGATCAACGGCCTGCGCGTGAAGATCAGGGGGGACGTGTTTCTCGCCGACATCGCGCCGCTGCAGAACGAGCATGACGACAGCGAGGCGCTGGCCGGCGCCGTGCTGACCCTGCACCGCGCCGATCGCGTCGGTGAGCGCATCTACCACGTGCGCAAGCAGGAGCTGCGCGGGTTCGACTCGATCTTCCAGAGCTCGAAGGTGATGGCGGCGGTGGTCAAGGAGGCGCGGCGCATGGCGCCACTGGATGCGCCGCTGCTGATCGAGGGCGAGACCGGCACCGGCAAGGAACTGCTGGCGCGCGCCTGCCACCTGGCCAGCCCGCGCGGCCAGTCGCCATTCATGGCCCTCAACTGCGCCGGCCTGCCCGAATCCATGGCCGAGACCGAGCTGTTCGGTTATGGCCCCGGCGCCTTCGAGGGGGCGCGGCCGGAAGGCAAGCTCGGTCTGCTGGAACTGACGGCCGGCGGTACGCTGTTTCTCGATGGTGTCGGCGAGATGAGCCCGCGCTTGCAGGCCAAGTTGCTGCGCTTTCTCCAGGATGGCTGTTTCCGCCGGGTCGGCAGCGACGAGGAGGTGTACCTGGATGTGCGGGTGATCTGCGCCACCCAGGTCGATCTCTCCGAGCTGTGCGCGCGTGGCGAGTTTCGCCAGGACCTCTACCACCGCCTCAACGTGCTCAGCCTGCACATCCCGCCGCTGCGCGAATGCCTCGACGGCCTGGCGCCGCTGGTGGAGCACTTCCTCGACTCGGCCAGCCGGCAGATCGGTTGTGCGCTGCCCAGGCTGGCGCCGCCGGCCCTCGAGCGCATGGCCCACTACCACTGGCCGGGCAACGTGCGGCAGCTGGAGAACGTGCTGTTCCAGGCGGTATCGCTGTGCGACGGTGGCACGGTGAAGGCCGAGCACATTCGCCTGCCGGACTATGGCGCGCCGCAGCCGCTGGGCGAGTTCTCGGTGGACGGCAGCCTCGAGGACATTCTCGGTCGCTTCGAGAAGGCGGTGCTGGAGCGTCTGTTCCGCGATCACCCGAGCAGTCGGCAACTGGGCAAGCGTCTCGGGGTGTCCCACACCACCATCGCCAACAAGCTGCGTCAGCATGGCCTGGGCAAGGACTAGGCAGAGCTCATGGCTGGCCGCGCCAGGCCCGGGCCACCCGCTGGCGCAGCGCCTGGCGGTTCTGCAGGCGATGAATCGCCAGTTCGGACAGCTCGGTCCAGTAGGGCGCGACCTCGGCCTGGGCCACCGACAGGCGTGAGGCCAGGCTTTCCCAGACAGGCGGCAGCTGGCCGTGGCTCACGGCGAAGCCACCGTCCTGGTCACGCGCCAGGTAGCGCACGCGCGGTATGCCGGCAAGCAGGATGCGGCCGTAGCACATCAGGCAGGGTTCCAGGCTGACGTAGAGCGTCAGGCCGTCGCGATCGACCTCGGGGTGCAGGCGTTCGAGTTGGTCGATGACCTTCATCTCGGCATGGGCGGCGCTGTCGAAGCCGTTGGCGAACACCTGGTTGCGGCCGCTGCACAGCAGCTCCTGGCGCTCGTTGACCAGCACCGCGCCAACGGCGTAGCAACCCTCCTCCAGCGCCAGCAGGGCCTGCTCGCAACACATCCGGCCCCAGATGTCCTCGGTGTTGTTGCTGGCCGGCGCCTGTTGCAGGAGGGCGAGATGCTCGGGGCTCATGAAGGTGTCCTCATCCACCACTACGGATTGCCAACAGTATGGCTCGCGCCCACGAGTTCGCCTGCATACGACCATGGTGCAATAGGCAGGCGGGTGGGTGAGGGCGACACTGGGCCCGTACCGATCATCCTGCGTGATTTGGGTGCAAGCGTTTCCGCATTCCTTTTCAGGAATGCCTTGAATGGGCGGGCGACCTGATGGTCGCCCTTTTTTTGCCTGCCGTTCCTGCTGACGCCGCCCGGCGTCAGACGCCCTGGGTCAGCCTGTCGATCAATGCACGGACGCTGCCCGGCAGCGCATCCAGCTCGCGCACCAGCATGCTGCGCTCGCGCACCGCCCAGTCCTCGTCCAGCTGCAGGACGGCCAGTTGCATGGTGCGGCTGTGCCGGCGTGCGGCGGACTCGGGAATGATGCCGATGCCCACGCCGCCCTCGATCATCCGGCAGATGGCCTCGAAGCTCGACACCTGGATGCGCAGGGCGAGCGTGCCGCCGAGCTTCTCCACCTGTTCGCGCAGAAAGCTCAGCAGGGTGCTGCCCTCGTGCAGGCCGATGTGCTGATAGGCGAGGGTGTCGCTGAAACTGACCGACTGCCGTTGCGCCAGGGCATGGCCCAGGGGCACCGCCAGCACCAGGCGGTCGGTGCTGAAGTGCAGCACCTGCAAGCCCGTTGCCTGCACCGGGCCGGCGATGATGCCGAGGTCGGCGGCGCCATCCAGCACGCCGCGCACGATGTCGCGGCTCAGGCGCTCCTGCAGATCGACCGTGACCCCCGGGCGCTCGGCGAGGAAGCCGGCCAGCACCTCGGGGAGGAATTCGGTGACCGCCGTGGTGTTGGCGAAGATGCGGATGTGCCCGGCGGCGTCGGTGCCATATTCGGTGAACTCGCTTTTCAGGTAGTCCACCTGACGCATGATCAGCCGCGCGTGCTGCAGCAGGCGCTGGCCTGCCGGGGTCAGCTCGACGCCACGGCTGTCGCGGTACAGCAGGCGGCTGCCGAGCTGGCCCTCCAGGGCCTTGATCCGTGCGCTGGCCGCCGCCGGCGAGAGAAAGGCCCGGCGCGCGCCCTGGGTCAGGCTGGGCGACTCGGCGATATGGATGAACAGGCGCAGGTCGGCTAGGTCGAAATGCATGGTGGCCTCGGTGACGGCGCAAAGGTCCACTGGGAGCGATCGGCCGGGGATCGCGGCTAGAAGTCGCCCCTGCGTGGTGAAGGCGTTAAGCATATCCGAACGCTGGATTAAATAAATGGAGATTCTCTGAACGCAGGCCGGGTTGCATGCTCTGCTCCACACAAGAACGAGCCGGAACCCTGCACCATGAGCGACTCTGCTTTCTCTGCCTGGATTGGTCGTAGCGAAGAAGTCCACGACCAGATCAGCCGTAATCTGGTCAAGCGCATCGCCGCCACCCTGGGCGACGCCACGCCTGCCCACGGCGAGGCACTTCCTCCTCTCTGGCACTGGGCGTTCTTCCAGGAGCCCGTGGCCGAGAACGGCCTGGGTACGGATGGCCATCCGGCGCGCGGTGGCTTCCTGCCGCCGGCCGACGACCGCAACCGCATGTGGGCCGGTGGCCGCATCGAGTTCTTCCAGGCGCTGCGTGTCGGCGGCGAGGCCAGTCGTGTGTCGACCATCACGCACATCGAGGAGAAGCACGGCCGCACTGGCGCACTGCTGTTCGTCACCGTGCAGCACGACTACCTGCAGGACGGCCAGCTGGCCATCCGCGAAGAACAGGACATCGTCTACCGCGAGCCCAGCCCACCCAAGGCCAGCAGCGGCGAGCCGCTGGTCGCCGGGGACTGGCGCGAGGCGGTGACGCCGAGCAGCACGCTGCTGTTTCGCTACAGCGCGGTGACCTTCAACGGCCATCGCATCCACTACGACTGGCCCTATGTCACCGAAACCGAAGGCTACAGCGGCCTGGTCGTGCACGGCCCGCTGATCGCCACGCTGAGCCTGCGCGCCTTCTGCCACGCCAACCCGCAGGCGCGTCTGCGCCGCATCGCCTACCGCGGCCTGCGTCCGCTGATCGCGCCGCAGCCCTTCGAAGTCGGCGGGCGTATCAGCGAGGTCGGCCATGCCGAACTGTGGGCGGGCAACGAGGCCGGCCTGGCGCAGCGCGCCGAGGTGCAATTCGACTGATTGTTCGTAGCCCGGATGCAATCCGGGAAATCGCCCCGGATTGCATCCGGGCTACGGCTCACTGAGGAACTGTGATGAACGCCAGCAACAACGAAGAACTCAATGCCATCCGCGAAGGCGTGCGCGCCCTGTGTGCGGAGTTTCCCGCCGAATACTGGCGCAAGATCGACGAGGAGAAGGGCTTCCCGGAAGCCTTCGTCAGCGCCATGACCGAGGCCGGCTGGCTGTCGGCGATGATCCCGGAAGAGTACGGCGGCTCGGGCCTGGGCCTGGCCGAGGCGTCGGTGATCCTCGAGGAGGTCAACCGCTGCGGCGGCAACTCCGGGACCATCCACGGGCAGATGTACAACATGTTCACCCTGCTGCGTAACGGCAGTGACGAGCAGAAGCGCTACTACCTGCCGAAGCTGGCCAGTGGCGAGCTGCGCCTGCAGTCGATGGGCGTGACCGAGCCGACCACCGGCACCGACACCACCAAGATCAAGACCACCGCCGTGCGCAAGGGCGACACGTACGTGATCAACGGGCAGAAGGTGTGGATCTCGCGCATCCAGCACTCCGACCTGATGATCCTGCTGGCGCGCACCACGCCGCTGGCCGAGGTGCAGCGCAAGTCCGAAGGCATGTCGATCTTCCTCGTCGACCTGCGCGAAGCCATCGGCAACGGCCTGACCGTGCAGCCGATCGCCAACATGGTCAACCACGAGACCAACGAGCTGTTCTTCGACAACCTGGAGATTCCCGCCAGCAGTCTGATCGGCGAGGAGGGCAAGGGTTTTCGCTACATCCTCGACGGCCTCAATGCCGAGCGTACGCTGATCGCCGCCGAGTGCATCGGCGATGGCCGCTGGTTCATCGAGAAGGCCAGCCAGTATGCCCGTGACCGCGTGGTGTTCGGTCGCCCCATCGGCCAGAACCAGGGCGTGCAGTTCCCCATCGCCAAGGCACACATCGAAGTGGAGGCGGCCGACCTGATGCGCTGGCGCGCCTGCGAGCAGTACGACCGTGGCGAGAACGCCGGGGCCAGCGCCAACATGGCCAAGTACCTGGCGGCGGAAGCGTCCTGGGCGGCGGCCAACGCCTGCCTGCAGACCCACGGCGGTTTCGGCTTCGCCAACGAATACGACGTCGAGCGCAAGTTCCGCGAGACCCGCCTGTACCAGGTGGCGCCGATCTCCACCAACCTGATCATGTCCTATGTGGCCGAGCACCTGCTCGAGCTGCCACGCAGTTTCTGAGGAGCCGACCATGAGCACGGACACCCAGAAGCTCGCCGCCTTCCTCGCCGAGCTGCGTTACGACGACCTGCCCGAACATGTGCTGGAGCGCACCGAGGACCTGCTGCTCGACTGGCTGGGCTCGGCCCTGGCCAGCGAAGGCGCACGACCGATTCCGCTGTTCGAGGCCTACGCGCAGAAGATGGGCCCGGCCGACGGCCTGGCGCGCATCCTGGTCAACGGCCGGGGCACCTCGGCGTACTTCGCCGCCCTGGTCAACGCCGCGTCCTCGCACCTGGTGGAGCAGGACGACCTGCACAACAGCTCGGTACTGCATCCGGCCACCGTGGTCTTCCCGGCTGCGCTGGCGGCGGCGCAGGACCTCGGCAGGTCCGGCCGCGAATTGCTGCTGGCCTCGGTGGCCGGCTACGAGGCGGGCATCCGCATTGGCGAGTTCCTCGGCCGTTCGCACTACCGCATCTTCCACACCACGGCCACCGTCGGCACCCTGGCGGCCGCCGTGGCCGTGGGCAAGCTGCTGGATTTCGACCAGCAGCAGTTCATCCACCTGCTGGGCAACGCCGGCACCCAGGCCGCCGGTCTCTGGGAGTTCCTGCGCGACGCTGCCGATTCCAAGCAGCTGCACACGGCCAAGGCAGCGGCCGATGGCCTGCTCGCCGCCTACCTCACCGAGCAGGGCTTGACCGGCGCGCAGAACATCCTCGAAGGCGAGCAGGGCATGGCAGCGGGAATGTCCCGCGATGCCGACCCGCGCAAGCTGTCCGATCGCCTCGGGCGGCGTTGGGCGCTGGTGGAGACCTCGTTCAAGTTCCACGCCTCCTGCCGGCATACCCATCCGGCTGCCGATGCCCTGCTGGCGCTGATGCAGCGCGAACGCCTGCGTCACGAGGACATCCAGCGGGTGACGGCCCGCGTGCACCAGGGCGCGATCGACGTGCTCGGCCGCGTGAAGGTGCCGCAGAGCGTGCACCAGGCCAAGTTCTCCATGGGCACCGTGCTGGGCCTGATCGCCGTGCATGGCAAGGCGCAGCTCACCGAGTTCGCCGAGCTGGCGCTGCAGGACCCGGCCGTGGCGGCGTTTCGCGACAAGGTGCAGATGCGCCTGGACCCCGAGGTGGACATCGCCTATCCGCAGCGCTGGCTGGGCCGCGTCGAAGTGCTCACCCGCGATGGCCGCACGCTGTTCAGCGCCATCGACGAGCCCAAGGGCGACCCCGGCAACACCCTCAGCCGCGCCGAGCTGGAAGACAAGTTCCGCCGCCTGCTGGCCTTCGCCGGCAAGCGCAGTGGCGATGAGGCCGGCGTGCTGATCGAGCGGGTCTGGGGCCTGCGCGACAGCGCTGACCTGAGCAACCTGGCCTGACGGCTCACTTCGAATTTCCGGTGGATCGGCGAAGCGCGATCCACCCTACGGATCAGGGAACCGCACATGAACAACGCACAACAACCCCGGCCACTGGATGGCATCACCGTGGTCAGCCTGGAACATGCCATCGCCGCGCCGTTCTGCACCCGCCAGCTCGCCGACCTCGGCGCGCGGGTGATCAAGGTGGAGCGTCCAGGCAGTGGCGATTTCGCCCGTGGCTACGACGAACGCGTCAGCGGCCTGGCCTCGCACTTCGTCTGGACCAACCGCTCCAAGGAAAGCCTGACCCTCGACCTCAAGCAGGACGATGCCACCCAGGTGCTCGACAGCCTGCTGGCCAAGGCCGACGTGCTGGTACAGAACCTCGCGCCCGGCGCCGCCGCGCGCATGGGCCTGTCGTTCGAGGCCCTGCACGAACGCTTCCCCAGGCTGATCGTCTGCGACATCTCCGGTTACGGCGAGGGCGGCCCCTATGAGCAGAAAAAGGCCTACGACCTGCTGATCCAGAGCGAGGGCGGCTTTCTCTCCGTCACCGGCGGGCCGGGCGAGGAGGAGATGGCCAAGGCCGGTTGCTCCATCGCCGACATCGCGGCCGGCATGTATGCCTACACCGGCGTGCTCTCGGCGCTGATGCTGCGTGGCCGCACCGGCGTCGGCAGCCGCGTCGACGTGTCGATGCTGGAGAGCCTGGTGGAGTGGATGGGCTACCCGCTGTACTACGCCTACGAGGGGGCCACGCCGCCGCCACGCGCGGGCGCAGCGCACTCGACCATCTACCCCTATGGCCCGTTCCCGGCCGGCGATGGCGGCACGGTGATGCTCGGCCTGCAGAACGAGCGCGAATGGGCGGCGTTCTGCGACAAGGTGCTGGAGCAGCCCGCGCTGGCCGGCGACGAGCGCTTCAGCGCCAACTCGCGGCGCTCGGCCAACCGCAGCGAACTGCGCGCGATCATCCTCGAGGCCTTTGCACGCATGACTGCGGCGCAGGTGATCGAGCGCCTGGAGCAGGCGCAGATCGCCAACGCCCAGGTCAACGACATGGCCGGCGTCTGGGCCCATCCGCAACTGCAGGCGCGGCAGCGCTGGCGTCAGGTCGACAGCCCCAGCGGCAGCCTGCCGGCCCTGCTGCCGCCGGGGCGCAACAGCGCCTTCGAGCCACGCATGGACGCCATCCCCGCGCTGGGCCAGCACACCGACGCGCTGCTCGCCGAGCTGGGCTATGCCACCGGCGATATCCAGCGCCTGCACCAGCAGGGGGCCGTATGACCGACAAGCGCCTCCCGGCCGAGTGCCGCCATTCATTGCGCAGGGTGGCCGACGCACGTTGCGTCCAGCACACGCCTGCCAACCGCACAGAGGTGCGAGCATGAACACGCCAATCATCCGCAGCGCCCTGTTCGTGCCGGCCAGCCGTCCCGAGCGTATCCCCAAGGCACTCGCCGTCGGCGCCGATGCCGTGATCGTCGACCTGGAAGACGCCGTGCAGGAGAGCCTGAAGGTCGAGGCCAGGGCCAATCTCGATGCCTTCCTCAGCGCCAACCCCGAGGCGCGCCTGCTGGTGCGCATCAATGCCCCCGAGCATGCCGGGCATGCGGCCGACATCGCTCTGTGCGCCCGGCATGCCGGGGTGGTCGGCGTGCTGCTGCCCAAGGTGGAGTCTGCCGCCCATGTCTCACGTGTCGCGGCCTGCGCCAAGCCGGTCTGGCCGATCATCGAGAGCGCGGCGGGGCTGCTGGCGCTGGCGGACATCGCCCATGCCGACGGTGTCGAGCGCCTGTCCTTCGGCGCGCTCGACCTGGGCCTGGACCTGGGCCTGAGCAGCGGTTCTGCCGCCGCCGAACGCATCCTCGACCAGGCCCGCTACGCCTTGCTCCTGCAGTCGCGCGTGGCCGGTCTGGGCGCGCCGCTGGACAGCGTCTTCCCGGCCATCGAAGACCGTGAAGGGCTCGCCCGCACGGCGCGTGATGCACGCGACATGGGCTTCGACGGACTGCTGTGCATCCACCCCACCCAGGTCGAGATCGTGCACCGCGCGCTGTGCCCGGCTGACGAGGAACTGGCCTGGGCGCGGCGGGTGATGGCCGCTGCCAGCAGTGGTGCAGGGGTGTTCGTGGTCGACGGGCAGATGGTCGACGCCCCCGTGCTCGGCCGCGCCCGGCGCCTGCTGCAACGGGCAGGGGAGGCCTGCGACTGACAGGCCTGCCGTGTTGCTCTGCCCCTGAGAGGAGCCTGAGGTTTTCCAGTGATGTAACCGCACGGTTGCCCCGAGGCAGCCGGCTCTTTCCACGTACCAAGCAAACAACAACAACGAGGTAACGTCATGTTCAGATTCACCGCCAAGGCACTCGCCTGTGCCGCGATCCTTTCCTGTGCCGGCCTGGTCCAGGCTGCCGAGGAGCCCATCATCATCAAGTTCGCCCACGTGGTGGCGGACAACACGCCCAAGGGACAGGGTGCGCTGCTGTTCAAGAAACTGGCCGAGGAGCGTCTGCCTGGGCGGGTGAAGGTAGAGGTCTACCCCAACTCCTCGCTGTTCGGCGATGGCAAGGAAATGGAGGCGCTGCTGCTCGGCGACGTGCAGATGCTGGCGCCGTCGCTGGCCAAGTTCGAGCAGTACGCCAAGCCGGTGCAGCTGTTCGACCTGCCGTTCCTGTTCGATGACATGGCGGCGGTGGACCGCTTCCAGGCCAGCCCGCAGGGGCGTGCACTGCTGACCTCCATGGAGAGCAAGAACATCACCGGCCTGGCCTACTGGCACAACGGCCTGAAGGTGATGTCCGCCAACAAGCCGCTGCGTGACCCGGCCGACGCCCGTGGCCTGAAGTTCCGCGTGCAGGCTTCCGCCGTACTGGAAGAGCAGTTCAAGGCCGTGCGCGCCAACCCGCGCAAGATGAGCTTCGCCGAGGTCTAC